>NZ_JARGEF010000249.1:0-11947 GCF_033794725.1 Streptomyces sp. ID05-39B
CGCCCGCACCCGCTGCGCCCACCGCCCCCGCGCCCGCCACTGCCGGGCGGCCGGTCCGTGCCGCCTCGATCCTCGACCTGCGCTTCGAACCGAACCCCGCCGCAGGGGCAGTCCTTGGCATCCCGGAGAGGACCCACCGATGAGCGACCCCACCATCGACTGTCGACTCGTGCTGCGACACGGCGACTTCATCATGCAGAACCACCGGGTGCACGGGGTGTCGGTGATGCCGGGAGTCACCTTCCTCGACATCGTGCTGCGGATCCTCGCGGCCCAGGGCCTGGACCCGACCGCCGTCGAGCTGCGCGGCATCGTCTTCGCCGAGGCCATCGCCACCGCCGAGGGCGACGACCGGGAGATCCGTGTGGTGATCGGCGAGCCGGTGGACGGCGTCCGCCCGGTCACCGGCACCAGCCGCTGGCTTCGCGGTGACGAACCGTACGGCGAGTGGCGGGAGAACATCCGCGCCGAACTGCACCCGGCCGGCCCGTCCGCCGTCCCGGACCTGGACGCCGCCGCACTGGTGGCGGGCGCCGACCGCACCCGGCCGATGGCGGACATGTACGAGCACACGCGCTCCCGGCAGATCGTGCACGGCGCTGCCATGCAGTGCGCGGGACCGATGCACCTCGCACCGGGCCGCCTGCTGGCCGAACTCTCCCTGGTCCTGCCGGAGACCGCAGAGGACCGCGCGTTCCTGCTGCACCCGGCGAAGATGGACGCCGCGACCATCGTGGCGTACGGGCAGCGCGAGATCACCACCGCCGAGCCGTTCATCCCGATGTTCATCGACCGGTTCCGCGCGCACGGCCCGCTGCACGGCATGTTCCTGGTGCACGTACCGCGGCCCGAGGAACTCACCGCGTCCGGCGAGCTGTTCCGCAGCACTTTCTCGCTGCACGACCGGCAGGGCCGCACCGTCGCCGAGTTCGACCGCCTCACCTGCAAGCGGATCCGCCACCCCGAGTCGATCCGCGACCTGCTGCTGGAGGCGGCCGGCGCGCAGCAGCCCACCGCCGCCGAGCCACAGCCCGTCGCCGTGCCGGCCGCCGACTACCGGCACTGGCTGCGCGAGCGGATCGCCCGGATCCTCGACCGGAGCGCCGACACCGTCGACAACGGGGCCGGCTTCTACGACATGGGCCTGTCCTCCACCGACATGCTGCGGATCAGCACCGAACTGGAGGAGGTCGTCGGCTCCGCGCTCTACCCGACGCTGCTGTTCGAACACACCACGGTGGACGGGCTGGCCGCTCACCTGGAGGAGACGTACGGCGCACCCGCCCCGGCTGCTCCGCAGGCGTTCGCGTCCACCGCACCGGCACCGCAGGCGTCCGCGTCCACCGAGCCCGCCCAGCCCGCCCGCCCGCACCGGGCGCAGTTGCTGCGCCCGGTCTGGCAGCGGGTCGCGCACTCCGCGCGGACCGTGCCCACCGACCTCGCCGTGCTCGGCGCCGACCCGGCGCTGCTCGCCGCGCTGACCGAACGGGCCGCCGCGGCGGGCGCGCTGGTGGTCGCGGTCGACCCGGGCGATCGGGCGCTGCTCGGCGCGCGGCTCGGCGCCCTGCCGGAGCGGGACGGCCGGTCCTGGGCACTGCTGGACGCCAGCGGGCTCGGCGGGTCTGTCACCGACCCGCCCGAGGTCGCGGTCGCCGCGTGGGCGGCCTGCGCGGCGGCGAGCGAACGGCGGCCCACCCGGCTGCGCGCGGTGCTGTTCGCGCACCGCCGGCAGCCGGAGTACGCCGCGGTCGCCGCGCTCGGCCGCACGGTGACGGCCGAGCTGCCGACGTTGACCGTCCGCGCCGTCGAGGTGGACGTCGCCGGTCCCGCCGAGCTCGCCGCGCTGCTGCTCGCCGAGGCCGCCGACCCGTCCGCGGAGAGCGAGGTCCGGCACGCGGGCGGCGCGCGCCGGGCCCGGCGCTTCCAGCCGGTGGAGAGCCCCGCGCCGGCCGGTGAAGCGGTGCTGCGTGAGCGCGGCGTCTACCTGATCACCGGCGGGGGCGGCGGCCTCGGCCCGATGCTGGCCGAGCACCTCGCCCGCACCCGCCGCGCCCGCATCCTGCTGTCCGGCCGCTCCACGCCCAGCGAGGCGTTGCTCGGGCGGATGCGGGAGTGGCAGCGCCACGGCGCGGACGTGCACTACCGGACCGCCGATGTCACCGACCCCACCCAGGTGCGCGAACTGGTGGCGGCCGCACGCGCGTTGTACGGCCGGATCGACGGCGTCGTGCACTGCGCCGGGGTGGTCCGGGACGGCATCTTCCTGGCGAAGCGGCCCGAGCAGATCCGAGAGGTGCTGGCCCCCAAGACCGCCGGCATCCGCCACCTCGACGAGGCGACCCGCGCCGACGGACTGGACTTCCTGGCCGCCTACTCCTCGCTCTCCGCCGCCATCGGCAACTCCGGCCAGAGCGACTACGCCTACGCCAACGCCTACCTCGACCACTACCTGGCGGCCCGGCCCGGCCGGAGCGTCTCCGTCGACTGGCCGCTGTGGGCCGAGGGCGGCATGCGGGTCGACGCCGAGGTCATCGAGCGGGCCGCCCGTACCCAGGGCGCCAGCCCGCTGCCGACCGGCACCGGCCTCGAGCTGTTCGAGCGGGCGCTGGCCGGCGACGACAGCCGCCTGGTCGTCACCCACGCAGACCCCGCCCGGCCCGACGACCGCCTGCCGCTCGCCGCCCGCGAGCTCGTCGAGCCGGACACCGCCGCCCGCGAGCTCGTCGAGCCGCACGCCGACGGGCCGCACGCCGTCGGGCCGCACGCCGCCGGGCCGAGCGGGCACCGACCGGACGCCATCGCGGTGATCGGCCTGGCCGGACAGTATCCGCAGGCCGCCGACGTCGACGCGTTCTGGCGGGTGCTCGCCGAAGGCCGCGACTGCATCACCGAGGTGCCGCAGGACCGCTGGGACCACGCGGCGATCCACGATCCGGAACACGGCCGCCCCGGCCGCACCTACGGCCGCTGGGGCGGGTTCCTGGACGGCATGGACCTCTTCGACCCGGCGTTCTTCGGCATCTCCCGGCGCGACGCCGAACGGATGGACCCGCAGGAACGCCTCTTCCTCACCACCTGCTGGCAGACCTTGCAGGACGCCGGATATCCGGCGTCCCGGACCACCGCCTCGTCCGTCGGCGTGTTCGCCGGCGTGATGTGGAACCACTACCAACTCGTGCAGGGCGCCGAGGACGGCGTCCAGCCGACCGCGATGCACGCCGCCGTCGCCAACCGGGTCTCGTACACGCTCAACCTGACCGGCCCCAGCATGGCCGTCGACACCGCCTGCTCCTCGTCGCTGACGGCCCTGCACCTCGCCGTGGAGAGCCTGCGCCGCGGCGAGTGCGAGACGGCGCTGGCCGGCGGGGTGAACGTCGCCGCCCACCCGCAGAAGTACCTGCAGCTCGCCCAGGGCCGCTTCCTCTCCGACGACGGCCGCTGCCGCAGCTTCGGCGCCGGCGGCACCGGCTACGTGCCCGGCGAGGGCGTCGGCGCGGTGCTGCTCAAGCCGCTCGCGAAGGCCGAGGCCGACGGCGACCACATCTACGGGGTGATCCGGGCCACCCGGCTCAACCACACCGGCCGGACCAGCGGCTTCACCGTGCCCAGCCCCACCTCCCAAGCCGCCCTGATCCGCGACGCGCTGGACGCCGCCGGCCTGTCGCCGTCCGGGATCGGCTACCTGGAGGCGCACGGCACCGGCACGGCGCTCGGCGACCCGATCGAGATAGACGGTCTGCGCAAGGCCTTCGCCGCGGCCCACACCGGGTCGGACGGCTGCGCGATCGGGTCGGTGAAGTCCAACATCGGCCACCTGGAGAGCGCCGCCGGAATCGCCGGCGTCACCAAGACCCTGCTCCAGCTGAAGCACCGTCAGCTGGTCCCCTCGCTGCACGCGGAGGTGGTCAACCCGGCCATCGACCTCGCCGCCACCCCGTTCCGCCTGCAGCGCCGTCTCACCGACTGGCCCGCCCCGGCCGACGGCTCGCCGCGCCGGGCCGGCGTCAGCGCCTTCGGCGCGGGCGGCTCCAACGCGCACCTCGTGCTGGAGGAGTACCGCGCCCCCGCGCAACAGCCCGCCCGCGGCGGACGGGAACTGATCGTGCTGTCGGCGCGCGACGCGGACGCCCTGCGGGTGTACGCCGAGCGGATCAGGGCCGTGCTGCACGGGTCGGCGGAGCCGTCGCCCGCCGGGGCCGCGGAACTGCGCCGGGTGCTCACCGGCGCCGTCGCCCAGGTGCTGGGAGTCCCGGACGAGGCCGTCGACCCGGCCGAGCCGCTGGTCGACCTCGGTGTGGACCGCACCGGCCTGGACCTGGTCCGCAAGGTGTTGGACGACAACCGGCCCGGCCTCGGCCGGCTGCTGCCGGCCGAGGGCGAGCTGTCCATCGACCAGCTCGCCGGACAGCTCGGCACCGAGCGGCAGCCCACCGTCCCGCTCGCCGCCCTGGCCCACACCCTGCGGGTCGGCCGCGACCAGCTGAGCAGCCGCCTCGCGGTCCTCGCCGCCGACCACGCCCAGCTGCTCGCCGCACTCGACCGCTACCTGAGCGGCGCCGCCCCCGGGACCGGCCAGTACTGGGGACATGAGAGGACCGGCGCCGCCGAGCCGCGCCCCGACCTCGCTGAACTGGTCCGCGGCGGACGGCTGGAGGAGGTCGCGCAGGCATGGAGCGCCGGGGCCGACGTGCGGTGGGCGGACTGCGTGCCGAGCGGCCCGGTCCCGCGCCGGGCGTCGCTGCCGGTCCCGCCGCTGCGCGAGGAACGCCACTGGCTGGGCGGCTGGCAGAGCCGCAACGGCGAACCGGCCGTCACCGCGCCGGCGGTGGGCTTCGCGCCCGCTGCGCCTGTCGCGCCCGCGGCCCCCGCGGCCTCCGTGAACCCCGCTGCCCCCGCGCCGGCCGAGCCGTACCACGGCGACGAGGTCGACCTGCGGGTCCTGGAACACGGGATCGCGCTGGTCACCATGCACGACCACGCGCACCGCAACATGTTCACGGCCGGACTCACGCACGGCCTGGAGGCCGCCTTCGCGGAGATCGACACCCGCGAGGACATCCGGGCCGTGGTGCTCACCGGCACCGAGACGGTCTTCAACCTCGGCGCGACACCGCAGGCCCTGGAGGAACTGGCCGAGAAGCACACCAGGTTCACCGACACCCCGTTCGTCTACGAGGGCCTGCTGCGCTGCCGCCGCCCCGTGGTCTCCGCGATGCGCGGCCAGGCCTCCGGCGGCGGCCTCGCCTTCGGCCTCTACGCCGACCTGGTGGTGCTCGCCCAGGAGGGCTCGTACGGGGCCAACTTCCTCAAGTACGGCTTCACGCCCGGTATGGGTGCCACGCTGGTGCTGGAGCAGCGATTCGGCCGCACCCTGGCGACCGAGATGTTCCTCACCGGCCGCAGCTACCGCGGCGAGGAACTCGCCCGCCGTGGCGCCTCGGTGACCGTCGTCCCCGGGGCGGACGTGCTCTCGACCGCGCTCGACCTGGCCCGCTCGATCGCCGCCAAGCCCGCCGAGGCGGTCGCCGAGGTCAAGGCGGAACTCGCCGGCCGGCTGCTCGCCCAGCTGCCGGAGGTCGTCGAGCGCGAGGTCCGGATGCACGAACGGGTGCTCGGCGGAGGGTCGTTGGACCTGGTCCGGGACCACTTCCGCAAGGTCCGCGACTACGGGGCGACGGCCACCGCTGCCCCGCCGGCCGAGGTACCGCTCGCTCCGCCGGTCGCCGTGCCCGACGCGATGCCGGTCGTCACGCCTGCCGCGCCCGTCGAGGTGCCGGTCGTCACGCCCGCCGCCCCTGCCGCGCCCGTCGAGGTGCCGGTGGCGGCGCGGCCGCTCGACGCCCCCGAGGCCGCGCTCCCCGACCCGTCGGAGGTGGAGCAACTGGTGGTCGACGCGCTCTGCGCGATCGTGTACGCCACCGAGGAGGAGATCGACCGCCGGCTCAGCTTCAGCGAGCTGGGCGTGGACTCGATCGGCGCCGTGGAGATCGTACGGAACCTCAACCAGCGCTTCGGCCTGGACATCGACTCGGTAGCCGTCTACGACCACCCCACGGTGGCCCGGCTGACGGCGCACGTCCTGGAGACCGCCGAGCAGGCCCGTGCGCTGCACCGCTCGGCGCTTACCCCCGCGCCCGCGCCGGTGTCTGCCGCGCCGGAGCCGCCGCCGGCTCCCGGACCGCCCGCCGCCCCGCCGGTGCAGCTCGCGCCGCCGGTCCCCGCCGCACCCGTCGCCCCTGCCGCGCCCGTCGCCGCCGCCTCCGTCGCCCCTGCCGCGCCCGGACAGGTGAGCCTTCGGCCGCTGCGCGGCACTCCGGTCCAGCCCGTACAGCCCCAGCCCGTACAGCCCCAGCCCGAACAGCCCCCCCAGACCGTTCAGCTCGCGCCAGTCGCGCCAGTCGCGCCAGTCGCGCCAGTCGCGCCAGTCGTGCCCCGGGGCGAGGACGCGGAGCCGACGCGGCGGCCGGCGTACGACACCGACGGCATCGCGGTCATCGGTGTGGCCGGCCGCTTCCCGGACGCCGAGAACCTGGACGCGTTCTGGGCGAACCTGGCCGCAGGCCGGACCAGCATCTCCGAGGTGCCGGAATCCCGTTGGGGCGCCGGCTGGTTCGACCCGGACCGCCGCGTCCCGGACCGCTCGTACAGCAAGTGGGCGGCGCTGCTGAAGGACCTCGGCGGCTTCGACCCGCGGTTCTTCCAGCTGTCTCCGATGGAGGCGGAGGCCATGGACCCGCAGCAGCGCCAGTTCCTGCAGCAGGCGTGGACGGCGCTGGAGGACGCGGGCTACGCGGCCCAGGGGGAGCGGCGCCGGTGCGGCGTGTACGTGGGGGCCAGCGGCGGTGACTACTACCACTTGCTGCGGGCGGCCGGCCAGGCGGACACCGGGCAGGCGTTCCTCGGCAACAGCATGGCGATCCTGGCGGCCCGGGTGGCGTACCTGCTCGACCTGAGCGGCCCCACGATGACGGTCGACACCGCGTGCTCCTCCTCGCTGACGGCCGTTCACCTGGCCTGCGAGGCGATCAGGGGCGGCGACTGCGACATGGCGATCGCGGGCGGGGTGGCGGTCATGACGACGGCGCAGATGCAGGTGTGGAGCAGCCGGGTCGGCATGCTCTCGCCGACCGGTCGGTCCATCCCGTTCGACGCCGACGCGGACGGCATCGTGCTCGGCGAGGGCGTCGGCGCGGTGGTGCTGAAGAGTCTGAAGGCGGCCCTCGCCGACGGCGACCGGATCCACGCGGTGATCAGGGCCAGCGGCGTCAACGGCGACGGCCGCACCAACGGCATCACCGCGCCGAGCGCCACCTCGCAGGCCGAACTGCTGCGCGCGGTGCACCGCAGGGCCGGCGTGGAGGCCGGCGACATCGGGTACGTGGAGGCGCACGGCACCGCCACCAACCTCGGCGACCCGATCGAGGTCAAGGCCCTCAACCAGGTGTTGGGGACCGCCGACGGGCCGGGCTTCACCGCCCTCGGCTCGGTGAAGGCCAACATCGGCCACACCACCACGGCCGCCGGCATCGCCGGGCTGCTCAAGGTCGTGCTCGCGCTGCGCCACCGTACTCTGCCCCCGCTGCCCGGCTTCGACGAGGCCAACCCCAAGCTCGACCTGTCGGGCGGCCGCCTGCGGGTGGTCCGCGAACTGACGCCGTGGGATCCGGGCGCGAACGGCGTCCGCATCGGCACGGTCAGCAGCTTCGGTTTCAGTGGCACCAACTGCCATGTGGTGCTGGCCGAACCGCCCGCCCGCCCCGCGCCGGAGCGCCGGCCGGAAGCGGCCCGCCGCCTGGTCCCGCTGTCGGCCCGGACGCCCGAGACGCTCACCCAGGTCGCCGCGGACCTCGCGGAGGCGCTGGAGCGCGACCCCGCGCTGGCCCCCGCCGACATCGCCCACACCCGCGCACTGGGCCGCGCACACCTGCCGGTCCGCGCCGCGCTGCTCACCCAGGGCCGCGAGGAACTCCGCGCACAGCTGCGCATGTTGGCGGCAGGTGAGGAGCATCGCGGCTGTTACCTCGCGGACTCCGCGGGCCTGGAGGAGGCCGCCGCTTCGGACGACCCGCTGGTGAGGGCGGCCGCCGCGTACGTCCGGGGCGGTACTCCCGACTGGGCGGCGCTGACGGCCGGCGGGCGGCGGGTGACGGTGCCGACGTACCCCTTCGAGCAGGAGCAGTACTGGATCAGCGGCCCGTCCGTCACCGACCGCGCGGTGGTGCCCGGCACGGCGGACGGCCGTCCGCTCCCGGCTCCGACGGGGCGGTCGGCGCAGGAGCCGGACCGGCCGGCGGGCCCGGGGGTGGGGGCCGGCGGCGTGGCGGTGGTGCGCCCCGAGGACCCCGTCGCCACCGACCACCGGGTGGCGGGCCGTCCTCTGCTGCCCGGCACGGCGGCGCTCGCACTGGCCGCCGACCTCGCGGGGCTGCCGTACCGGCTGTCCGCGGTGCGCTGGCTGCGGCCGTGCGAGCTGTCGGAGCCGCGCCGGCTGCGGCTGGCGGGGGAGGAGTCGGCCGCGGGCCGCTCGTTCAGGCTGGAGGCGGAGGACGGAGACGGCCCGTACGTGCGCGGCGGGTTCGCGGCGCTGACCGCCGAGGAGGCGGCCGCGTTCGCCGCCGAGCCACCGCTGGACATCGGGTCGACCGCCGAGCGCTGCCGGAGCGTCCGGTACGCCGACGAGGTGTACGGGGCGTTCGGCGCCGCCGGCCTGGCGTACGGGCCCTCGTTCCGCCGCCTCGAGCAGGTGCGGGCCGGCGGCGGTGAGACGCTGGGCACGCTGCGTCCCGCCGACGGGCCCGCCGGGTGGCAGGGGCTGACCGCGGTGCTGGACGCCGGGCTGCAGGTTCTCGCCCCGCTGCTGGACGAGGACGGGCCGCAGGCGCTGCTGCCGTTCGCCGTGGACCGGGTGACGGTGCTGCGCTCTCCCGAACTCGCCCGGTACTCGCACGCCCTGCGCACCGGCAAGGACCGGTTCACCGTGTCGCTGACCGACGAGTCCGGCGTGCTGTGCGTCAGGTTCGACGGCGTCTCGCTGCGCGCTGTGCCGCGCGAGGCGGCCGCCGGCGCCGCGGTACCCGAGGGCCCGGGGATCTTCCGGCCGGCCTGGGAGAACGCGGGCCCCGCCCCGGAGGAGGCTGCGGGCGGCGGCACCGTGCTGATCTGCCGCCCCGAGGCCGCCGGCGCGCTCGCCGAGGCGCTGACGCGCCGTCACGCCGGCCGGACCGTGCAGACGGTGGGATACGACGACAGCGACGCGGTGACCGAGGTCCCCGACCTCGTCTACTTCCTCACCGACCCCGCGCCCGCCCATCGGCCCGAGCAGGACCGGAGCGCGCCGGCCATGCTCCGGCTCGTCCAGCGGCTGCTGGCCCTCGGCGCGGCCCACACCGGACTCGGCGTGCGCGCCGTCCTGTTCGGCGCGCACGCGGTGACCGGCGGCGAGCCCCTGCAGCCGCACGCCGCCGGGCTGCTCGGGCTGTGCGCCACCGCGGCCGCCGAGTACCCGCGCTGGACGGTCGGCTGCGTGGACGCCGGGACGACACCGGCCGCCCCCGAGCGGTTGGCCGCGCTCCTCTCCCGCGAACCCGCCGCCGACCGGCTGATCGCGCTGCGCGACGGGCAGCGCCTGCGGCGCACCCTGGTCGCCGCCCGGCCGGCCGGCGGCGAACCGCCCTGGCGCGAGGGCGGCGCCTACGTGATCCTCGGCGGGGCGGGCGGCCTCGGCCGCACCCTCGGCCGCCACCTGGCCCGCACCCACCGGGCCCGGCTGGCGCTGATCGGCCGCCGCGCCCAGGACCCGGCGATCGACGCGGCGCTCGCGGAGATCGCCGAACTCGGCGGCGAGGCCGTCTACCTGCGGGCCGACGCCGCCGATCCGGCACAGCTCGAGCAGGCGGTGGCCGCGGCCCGGACCCGCTTCGGCACCCTGAACGGGGCCGTGCACGCCGCCCTCGACCTGCGTGACCGGACGCTGCTGCACGCCGACCCGGGGACCTTCCGCGAGGTGCTCGCGCCCAAGGTGGCCGGCACCGCCGCACTCGCCGATGCGCTGCGCCAGGACCCGCTCGACCTGCTGGCGGTGTTCTCCTCCGCGGTCTCCTTCACCGACTCGGCGGGCCAGGCCGCGTACGCCGCCGCCAGCACCTTCCAGGACGCCTACGCGCAGTGGCTGGACTCCCGGGTCCGCTACCCCGTGCAGGTGCTCAACTGGGGCTTCTGGGGCAGCGTCGGCGTGGTCGCCGACGAGCGCTACGGCGAACGGCTGGCCGGCTTCGGCGTCGGCTCGATCGAGCCCGCCGAAGGGCTCGCCGCGCTCGACCGGGTGCTGGCAGCCGGCCTGCCGCAGGCCGTGGTGGTCAAGGCCGACGCGCGCGGACTGGCCCGGCTCGGCGTCCGCACCGAGGCCGTCGAGCCGCTGACCGGGGCGGAGGGCGTCGAGCCGCTGGCTCGGGCCCGGGCCGTCGAGCCGCTGATTCGGGCGGAGGGCGTCGAGCCGCTGGCTCGGGCCCGGGCCGTCGAGCCGCTGATTCGGGCGGAGGGCGTCGACCCGCTGACCCGGGCCAGGGCCGGCTTCGCCGCACTCGACGTGGTGGCCGCCGACCTGCTCCGCGCCGAGTTCGCCGCACTGTCCGAACGGCCCGCGCCGGACCAGCCGCTGGCGTTCGACGAGTTCGCCGATCGGCTCGGCGCGGGCGGCCGCAACCGCTCCGTGCTGAGCGCGGTACTGCGGGTGCTGGAACGGGCCGGCGCCGCCACCCTGGACAGCGACGGCACGCTGACCTTCCGGCGTGCCCTGCTCGACCCGGCGCGGCTGCCGGTCGCCGAGTTCGACGCCGCCCACCCCGCGATGGCGCCGCACCTGAAGCTGCTCCGGGTCTGCGTGGCCGGCCTCCCGGGCATCCTGTCCGGCCGGGTCGCCGCGACCGAGGTGCTGTTCCCGAAGGGGTCGCCCGCCCTGGTCGAACCGGTCTACGCCGACGGGCCGGGCGCCGAGCACTTCCACCGGCTGATGGCCGCCGAGGTGGTCGGTTCCGCGCAGCGGCTCACCGGCGGCGAGCGGCCGCTGCGGATCGTCGAGATCGGAGCCGGGACCGGTTCCGCCACCCGCCACGTGCTGGCCGCCTGCGCCGAGGCCGCACTGCCGACCGCATACCGCTACACCGACATCTCGCCGGCCTTCCTACGGCACGGCGAGGCCAACCACCGTGCGGCCGGGATGCGTTACGAACTCCTGGACGTCGAGCGCGACCCCGCCGCCCAGGGCTTCGAGCCGGGCTGCGCCGACATCGTGCTGGCCACCAACGTGCTGCACGCCACCCGGGACCTCGGCCGCACCCTGGCCAACGTCCGCACGCTGCTGCGGCCCGGCGGCGTGCTCGCGGTGAACGAGGTGACCCGCTCCTCCGCCTTCGTCACCCTCACCTTCGGTCTCACCGAGGGCTGGTGGCGATTCGAGGATCCGCAGCGCCGCCTCCCGGACTCCGCGTTGCTCGGCCCCGCCCAGTGGCGGGCCGCCCTGACCGATGCGGGATTCCGGGTGACGGGGGTGTGCGGGATCCCCGGCACCCCCGAGGACGAACTCGAGCAATGCCTGGTGACGAGCGAACGGGAGTTGAACGTGACAGCCGAGCAGACACCGGAGCCGACCGCGGCGCAGGTCCGCGACTACGTGCGGCAGGTCTTCGCCGAGGTGCTGAAGTTCCGGGCCGCGGAACTCGACGACCACGCGACCTTCGAGACGTACGGGATCGACTCCCTGGTCGGCCAGAACATCGTCTACCGGATGGAGCAGGACCTCGGCGCGCTGCCCGCCACCCTGCTGTTCGAGCAGCTGACGATCGATCAGCTCGCCCACCACCTGCGCACCGACCGCGCCGAGCAGCTGACCGCACTGCTCCGCCCCGCCGCACCACAGGCCGAGGCCGCGCCGCCAAACCCTGCCCCGGCC
>NZ_JARGEF010000024.1:0-53141 GCF_033794725.1 Streptomyces sp. ID05-39B
CGCTTCCTCCGTGCAGGGGAAGGGGGCGGGTGGCGCGACGCCGTCCGGATCCGCGCCGGCCTCCGCCTCGCCTTCCGTCTCCCCGTCCGCTTCCGCCTCCCCGTCCGCTTCGGGTACGCCGTCCCCCTCCCCCTCCGACTCCGGGCAGGAGCGGCCCGGTGCGGCCGTCGAGGACGACAGCGGCACTCCTCCGCTCACGGTCGGCATCCGCCCGTACGCCTGGGAAAGCCCCTGCGGTCAGCGCTACCTGATCGACCGGGAGGCGGGGCGGGTCTCACCCCCGCCCGTCGAGCAGGACGCGCCCGCCTGGGTGGCCGCGCACGGGGCCGTGTCCTCCGGGCAGCAGTTCCTGGAGCTGACCGTGCAGGGGACCGGCGAGGAGACGGTGGTCGTCGACGGGCTGAAGGTCCGCACGGTCCAGAAGCGGTCGCCGCTCGCCTGGAACGACTACGCCATGGGCTATCCGGGCGTCGGCTGCGGGGGCGGCGTGCCGACCCGCTACTTCACCGTCGCCCTCGACGCCATGCGGCCGGCCGTCGTGCCGGAGGCCGGGCACGCCGACTTCCCGTTCAAGGTCAGCGAGTCCGACCCGGAGGTCTACTACGTCAGCGCCGACGCCTCCGCCTACGACGTGAGCTGGACGCTGGAGCTGTCCTGGTCCAGCGGCTCCCGGCACGGCACGCTGCTCCTCGACAACGAGGGCAGGCCGTTCCGCACCAGCGGCAACAACGGACGGCCCGCCTACGAGTTCCCGCTCGGCGGGTCCGCGTGGCAGCGCGCGGGGTCCTCGCCGACGCCGTAGGTGCACGGCGCCGAGCGCAGGCCGGGGGATCGGAGGCGCACGGGGAGACACGGTGGGCGAGGCGGAGGCCGACGCGGAACCGGACGGCGGCACGGGCCTTCGGCGGCCAGCGGCACCGATGGGAGCCCGCGTCGAGGGGCCGGCCCCCCCCTGCCGGGCTGGTCGCGCCCGTGTCCGGGGGCGGTCCGGCTGCGCGGGCGACGGGTCTCCCGGACTCGCCCTCCGCGCCGCCCACCCCTGCTTCCCTCTCGCACCGGCCCCGACGCCCTCCCGTCCGCATCCTGGAAAACCGTGTGTACACAGCAGCTGTCTCTCTAGGCTGCGGAGCGCGAGGACGAGGGCGTGGGGGATTGCCGTGCCCGTGGTTGAAGGAGCCGTTCCATGACCGTTGCCGCCACACCGATCGCTTCCGTGCCGCCGCTCGCCGCGCGGGCCCGCGCCGTCGGAGGGTCGCCCGTGCGGGACATCCTCGCCGTCACCGCGCGGCCCGAGGTGATCAACTTCGCGGGTGGGCTGCCCGCGCCCGAACTGTTCGACCGTGACGGCGTCGCCGCCGCCTTCCGGCACGTGCTGGAGGAGACGCCGGGGCGGGCCCTTCAGTACGCCACCACCGAGGGCGAACCCGTCCTGCGGGAACATCTGGCGCGGCGCATGTCCGTGCGAGGACTGCCGACCGACGCCGACGACCTGCTCGTCACCACCGGCTCCCAGCAGGGCCTGTCACTGCTCGCCACCGCGCTCGTCGACGCCGGCGACACCGTCCTCGTCGAGGAACCCTGCTATCTGGCCGCCCTCCAGGTCTTCGGCCTCGCCGGCGCGAGGATCGTCGCCGTGCCCGGCGACGCGGACGGCCCGGACCCCGAGGCCCTCGCGGAACTGGTCGTCCGCGAACGCCCCAAACTCCTCTACACTGTCCCCACCTTCCAGAACCCCACCGGCCGCACCCTGCCCACCGAACGCCGCGCCGCCCTCGCCTCCGTCGCCGCCCGGCACGGCCTGTGGATCATCGAGGACGACCCCTACGGCGAACTCCGCTACGACGGCGAGCGCGTCCCCTGGATCGCCGCCCACCCCGACGCCCGGGACCGCACCGTCCTGCTCGGCTCCTTCTCCAAGGTCATGGCCCCCGGCCTGCGACTGGGCTGGCTGCGCGCGCCGGCCGAGCTGCGCAGGGCCTGCGCGGTCGCCAAGCAGGCGGCCGACCTGCACACCCCGACCGTCAACCAGCTCGCCGCCGCACGCTACCTGGCCGTCTTTGACCTCGACGCCCATGTGGCACGGGTCGCCGCCGTGTACCGCGAGCGCCGCGACGCCATGCTCGCCGGCCTGCCGGACGCCCTCCCGCAGGGCTCGGTGTGGAACCGCCCCGAGGGCGGCATGTTCCTGTGGGCCCGGCTCCCGGAGACGTACGACACCGCCGCCCTGCTCCCCGCAGTGGTGCGCGAGGACGTCGCCTACGTCCCCGGCGCCCCCTTCTACCCCGGAGAGCCCGACCGCTCCACCCTCCGCCTCTGCTTCGTGACACAGACGCCGGAGGAGATCGCGGAGGGGCTGCGGAGACTGGGCCGGGGGCTCAGGGCCGAAGGCGCCTGAGGTCAGCCCCGCGTCAGTCCCACCAGAAGGACCAGACGTGCTCGCCGATCAGCCCGCTGGCATACGCCTCCAGGGTGCCGGATCCCTGGAGGACGTTGTCCGGGCAGAACGCGAAGTGCTCGGCGGCCACCGCCTCCGCCTCCGCCACGGTGGTGGGCGGGGCCGCCACGGACACGGCCAGCACGTCGAAGCCGATGCCCACGACCCGTATGCCGAAGCGGTCCTCCCAGGAACGCAGGACCGCTGACAGCCGCGCCGTGTCGTTCTCATGGTTCACCGGGCCCGACCAGCCGATGGCCGCCGGTACGTCCGCGCTGCGGCGGGCCGGCACGAGGGCCAGGTGCGGTACCTCGAACCACGACGGGCCCTCACCCGCGAGGGCGTCCGCGATCTGCGCGGCCCGCACGTCCGGATCGGCGTTGAGCGTGGGGGCGTCGGCCGGACCGGGCCACTCCTCGTCCTCCGCCGCCCACTCCTCCCAGAAGTCCTCCAGCACCTCTTCCGCGTCGTGATCCCCCGGATACGACATGCGGGCGGGCGCCAGATCCCACCGCTCCGGCCCGCCCTGGGAACCGCCCAGGTCGATCAGGACCGGCACCAGCCCGGCCCGCCCCGCCGGCCCGCCCAGCGCCGACCAGTTGCCCGGCGCCGCGGCCCGCTCGGCATGCCACAACAGCGGCTCGTGCCAGACACCTTGGTCCGTCGTGTCGATCAGCCTGCCCGGCGGCAGCTGGAGCCCGAGGGAACGCCCACTGGGATCGGACGCCAGCCGGGGCAGCGGGTTGGGAAGAGTCGCCATGCCTGTGACTGTAGGGGCACCCACTGACATTGATACCCAGGCTTTTCAGCGGCTCCTCCTGGCTCGTAGGCGGTGTGCCAGCCAGATGCCCAGGCCGATCGTGGGGAGGACGACAGCGGCCGGGATGGCCACGCCGGCCCCTCCGATCAGCAGGAAGGTGATCAGTGCCTCACCGACCGACGGGTCGTCCGTGCCGCCCAACCGTCTCTCCTCGCACTCGTCTTCACCATCACCTGCTGAGGGACGGGACGCGCGAGCGCGAGGAGTCGGTTCCGGCTACCGGATACGCGTCAGAGCCGCTCCGGCGTCCGGATGCCCAGCAGGGCCATGCCCTTGTGGAGGGTGCGGCCCGTCAGGTCCACCAGGAAGAGGCGGTTCTCGACGACCTCCGGCGCGTTGTCCGGGGACAGCACGTGACACTGGTCGTAGAACGTCGTCAGGTGCGAGGCCAGCTGGTACAGGTACGCCGCCAGCTTGTGCGGCTCGTAGGCCGCCGCGACCTCGTGGACCGTCTCGCCGAACTGGTCCAGGTGCAGGCCCAACGCCCGCTCCGCCGGGGCCAGTTCCAGCTCGGGGTGCACCACAGGACGCGCCTCGCCCGCCTTGCGCAGGATCGACTGGATACGGGCGTACGCGTACTGCAGGTACACCGACGTGTCGCCGTTCAGCGACACCATCTGGTCCAGGTCGAACTTGTAGTCCCGCACGGCCGAGGTCGACAGGTCCGCGTACTTCACGGCGCCGACACCGACGTACCGGCCGTTCTCCTCGATCTCGCGCTCGCTCAGGCCGATCCTCTCCGCCTTCTCCCGGACGACGGCCGTGGCACGGTCCACCGCCTCGTCGAGCAGGTCGACCAGCTTGACCGTCTCGCCCTCACGGGTCTTGAACGGCTTGCCGTCCTTGCCGAGGACCGTACCGAAGGCCAACTGGTGGGCCGTGGCCTCGCCGTTCAGCCAGCCCGCCCTGCGCGCCGTCTCGAAGACCATCTTGAAGTGCAGCGACTGCCGGGCGTCGACGACATAGACGAGCGAGTCCGCCTTCAACTGGAAGACACGGTCCCGGATCGCCGACAGGTCGGTCGCCGCGTAGCCGTAGCCGCCGTCCGACTTCTGGACGATCAGCGGGACCGGATTGCCGTCCGGACCCTTGACGTCGTCGAAGAAGACACACAGCGCGCCCTCCGAACGGACCGCGACACCCTTCTCCTCCAGGAGACGGCAGGTCTCGGCCAGCATGTCGTTGTAACCCGACTCGCCGACGATGTCCTCGTCGCGGATCTCCATGTCCAGCTTGTCGAAGACGGAGAAGAAGTAGATCTTCGACTCGTCGACGAACTTCTGCCACACCGCGAGCGTGTGCGGGTCCCCCGCCTGGAGGTCCACCACCCGGCGCCGGGCCCGCGTCTTGAACTCCTCGTCCGCGTCGAACAGCCTGCGCGCGGCCTTGTAGAGACGGTCGAGGTTCGACATCGCCTCCTCGCCGCTCACCCGGGCGTCCTTGTGGTCCAGCTCGTGCGGGTGCTCGTCCAGGTACTGGATGAGCATGCCGAACTGGGTGCCCCAGTCGCCGATGTGGTGCCTGCGCACCACGCTCTCGCCGGTGAACTCCAGGATCTCCGTCACCGCCGCGCCGATGACCGCCGACCGCAGATGGCCGACGTGCATCTCCTTCGCCACGTTCGGCTGCGCGTAGTCGATCACCGTCGTGCCCGGCGCGTCCGCGAGCGGCACACCCAGACGGTCGGCGTCCGCGTACCGCGCGCCCAGGTTCTCGACGATCGCCCTGTCGGTGATCGTCACGTTCAGGAAGCCGGGCCCGGAGACCTCGATGTCCTTGATCAGGTCACCGGTGACGACCTGGGCGACCACCTGCGTCGCCAGCTCCCGCGGGTTGGCCTTCGCCTTCTTCGCCAGGGCCAGGATCCCGTTCGCCTGGTAGTCCGCCCGGTCGCTGCGTCGCAGCAGCGGGTCCGCGCCGACGGCCTCCGGCAGAGCAGCCGAGAGGGCGGACGCGAGGTGCTGTTCGACGGAGTGACTGAGGGACGTGACCGAGGCCATGGAGTGGCTGCCGTTCTGCTCGGGTTTTCGGAAGTACTACGGAAACCGAGTATCCCACGCGGTGAAAAGCGGTTTTCGCGGATGCGGTCCGGCCTGGGACAATGGACGGACTTCAAGCCTTCCGGGCTTCTTGCCTTCCAGCCTTCACACCAGAGGACGTGCCGATCGTGGCTCAGAGCACCGAGACCACCGACTGGGTCTCCCGTTTCGCGGACGAGGTCATCGAGGAGTCGGAGCGCCGAGCCGGGGACAAAGCGGCAGCACCCGCCACCGCCCCCGTGGTCGTCGTCGCGTCCGGGCTCTCCCCCTCCGGCCCCATCCACCTCGGGAACCTCCGCGAGGTCATGACGCCGCACCTCGTCGCCGACGAGATCCGCCGCCGCGGGTACCAGGTCCGCCACCTGATCTCCTGGGACGACTACGACCGCTACCGCAAGGTCCCGGCCGGCGTCCCCGGAGTCGACGAGTCCTGGGCCGAACACATCGGCAAGCCGCTGACCGCCGTCCCCGCCCCCAAGGGCTCCGCCCACCCGAACTGGGCCGAGCACTTCAAGTCGGCCATGATCGAGTCGCTGGCGGAACTGGGCGTCGAGTTCGACGGCATCAGCCAGACCCGGCAGTACACCACCGGCGTCTACCGCGAGCAGATCCTGCACGCCATGCGCCACCGCGGCGACATCGACGCGATCCTCGACCAGTACCGCACCAAGAAGGCCCCCCCGAAGCAGCAGAAGCAGCAGAAGCCCCTCGACGAGGCCGAGGTGGAAGCCGCCGAGGGCTCCGGCGCCGCCGCCGAGGACGACGGCAGCTTCGGCGCCGCCGGCTACTTCCCGTACAAGCCCTACTGCGGCAACTGCGAGAAGGACCTCACCACCGTCACCGCCTACGACGACGACAGCACCGAGCTGACCTACGTCTGCGACCCCTGCGGCTTCTCCGAGACCGTCCGGCTCAACGAGTTCAACCGCGGCAAGCTCGTCTGGAAGGTCGACTGGCCCATGCGCTGGGCCTACGAAGGCGTCGTCTTCGAGCCCAGCGGCGTCGACCACTCCTCACCCGGCTCCTCCTTCCAGGTCGGCGGCCAGATCGTCGGCATCTTCGGCGGCAAGCAGCCCATCGGCCCGATGTACGCCTTCGTCGGCATCAGCGGCATGGCCAAGATGTCCTCGTCCAAGGGCGGCGTCCCCACCCCCGCCGACGCCCTGCAGATCATGGAACCGCAGCTCCTGCGCTGGCTTTACGCCCGCCGCCGCCCCAACCAGTCCTTCAAGATCGCCTTCGACCAGGAGATCCAGCGGCTCTACGACGAGTGGGACAAGCTCGACGCGAAGGTCGCCGACGGCTCGGCGCTCCCCGCCGACGTGGCCGCCCACTCCCGCGCGGTCCGCACCGCCGGCGGAGAGCTGCCCCGCACACCCCGCCCGCTGCCCTACCGCACCCTCGCCTCCGTCGCCGACATCACCGCCGGCCACCAGGACCAGGCACTGCGCATCCTCAGCGAACTCGACCCCGAGAACCCGATCGGCTCGCTGGACGAAGCGCGCCCCCGCTACGACAGGGCCGAGGCCTGGATCAACACGCACGTCCCCGCCGACCAGCGGACCATCGTGCGTGACGAACCCGACGCCGAACTCCTCAAGTCCCTCGACGAGGCCTCCCAGAACTCGCTGCGGCTCCTGCTCGACGGCCTCGCCGGCCACTGGTCCCTCGACGGGCTGACCCACCTCGTCTACGGCGTCCCCAAGGTCCAGGCCGGCTTCCCCGCCGACGCCACCCCGAAGGAACTCCCGCCGGAGATCAAGACCGCCCAGCGGACCTTCTTCGCCCTGCTCTACCACCTGCTCGTCGGACGCGACACCGGCCCGCGCCTGCCCACGCTGCTGCTCGCGGTGGGACAGGAGAGGGTGCGGGCCCTGCTCGGGGAGTAAGCGGTTCCTGACCTGTGCACGAGGAGGGGGCGCCCGGTGATCACCGGGCGCCCCCTCCTCGTACCGTCCGCGGACTGCCGCGTACCGCTTACGCGATGTGGTCGTCCTGAAGCTCCGCCGTGTGGCGGTTCGTGAAGCGGCTCACCAGACGGTCGGCCTCACGCTGCGGGAGCGTCGTGCCGAACGTCGCCTCCACATCGCCCCGGAACTGTCCCGACGTCGGATAGCTGCCGTCTATCGACTTCTTGAAGACCAGGTAGAAGTCCTCCTCGTCCGGCTCCGGAGGACCACCGCCCTCACCCAGCTCACGCGTACGGCCGGGAGCCACCGGGATCGGGAAACTGCCCGTCTCCTCCGGAGAAGGCTCCTGCGACGGGGGTTCCTGCTGGTACTGCCCCTGGTACTGCTCCGCCTGGAGCTGCTCCTGGTACCACTGCTCGTACTGTTCCTGCGGGTCGTACATGGGGTCGTAGCCGCCCTGATAGGCGACCTCCTGCGGCGGAGGCTGGAACCACGGGCTCTGCTCCGGCTCGGGTTCGCCCGCATCACGCTCCGCGTTCGCCTGCGCGGGCTGGACGGGACGCTGCTCGCCGGGAGCCTCCGCGGCTGCCGGAACCCGCGCGGTCTCCGCCGGCGCCAGCGCCTGCTGTGCCTGCTGCGGCGGCAACTCCTGCCTCGGCGCCGGGGGCAGCAACGCCGGCTCGATGCCCGCCGCCGCCAAGCCCGAAGGAGCCGTCTCCGCCAGCGGGACGCCGTAGCGAGCCAGACGCAGCGGCATCAGGGACTCCACCGGAGCCTTGCGACGCCAGGCCCGGCCGAAGCGGGAGCGCAGACGGGCCTGGTAGACGAGACGTTCCTGCTCCAGCTTGATGACCTGCTCGTAGGAACGCAGCTCCCACAGCTTCATCCGCCGCCAGAGAAGAAACGTCGGCAACGGCGACAGCAGCCAGCGCGTGAGCCGTACACCCTCCATGTGCTTGTCGGCCGTGATGTCCGCGATCCGGCCGATCGCATGGCGGGCCGCCTCGACGGACACCACGAACAGGATCGGGATCACCGCGTGCATACCGACACCCAGCGGATCCGGCCAGGCCGCCGCACCGTTGAACGCGATCGTCGACGCCGTCAGCAACCACGCCGTCTGCCGCAGCAGCGGGAACGGGATACGGATCCACGTCAGCAGCAGATCCAGAGCCAGCAGGACGCAGATACCCGCGTCGATGCCGATCGGGAACACATACGAGAAGTTCCCGAAACCCTTCTGCAGAGCCAGCTCACGGACGGCCGCATACGAACCGGCGAAGCCGATCGCGGCGATCACCACGGCGCCGGCCACGACCACACCGATGAGAATGCGGTGCGTCCGAGTCAGCTCGATTGGCGCTGCCACCCGTACTCCCCTCCCCTTGCGTGTTGTTGCGCGCAACAGGGTGGCACATGTGTGCGGATCGCGCGTTGCCGGTACGTCAGCTCTTCTTCGCCGCCGAAGCGGAGGCCGAAGCGGACGGCGACTTCGACGGCGCCTTCGACGAAGGCTTCGCCGACGGCTGCGACGGGGCCACCGACGACGAACCACCGCCCGCAGCCTTGCCATTGGCCGCCTCGACCGCCGCCACCGCCTCCTTGGCCGCCAGCTCCGCCGACTTCACCAACGCCGCCGCGTCCGGCGTCTTGTCACCCGCCAGACCCGCACCGTTGTAGTCAACCGTGACCACCACGTTCTCCACCCGGGACACGACCGTCTGCTGCTTGAACGCGCCCTCCGACTTCTTCAAGTCGTACCGCACCGTCGTCGCCTGGTCGCCCGTACCCGCGACCGCCTGCGACTTCGCGTTCGTCGCACCCGCCGTCGCCGCCACATCCTGGACCTGCTTGGCGTAGTACTCCTGCGCCTGCCGCTCGCCGCTGCTCGCCGCGTCCGTCTCGAAACGGACCAAGGACACGTTCAGCCAGCGGAACTGCGACCCCTTCACACCGTTGTTGTCCAGGCTCGACCAGGAACAGGAGGCGCGCGCCGCCGTATCGCTCGACGTCCCCTCCTTCCCGTTCGCCGGAGCCTTCGGCACCAGCGAGGTCAGGGTCTTCTTCGACAACACGCCACACGCCTCGGGCAGCGCACCGTACGCCGCCGCCTGCACCGTCGGCTCCGCACTCGGGGACGTACTCGCCGAGGCGCCACCACTCTTGTGCGCCGCGCCGGAGTCGTCACCCGAGCCGGAGTCGGAGCCGGAGGAGCAGCCTGCGGCGATCAGCATCACGGGTACTGCGGCCGCCGCGGCCAAGAGGCGGTTCAAGCCCCCCGCACGCATCGTTCGCCGGGCTCGCTGGTCGTCTCGCTGGGCTCGTCGCTGCATGGTTCCTTCACTCATGACGCTCGTGGTTCCTGCGGTCGGATCGGGGTCCGGGGGGCCACGGTACGCGGTGAAGAAGCTGTGCGTTTCCGCTTCCACGGCATCGGGCGCGAGCGGCCCGTGTGCCTGAAGTGGCCTCAGCCCGCCAGGGAATCGGCGAGCTGGGCCGCCAGTTTCCGGGCCCTGTCCTGCATTTCCCTGCTGTCCGGGACGACGCCGACCGACGCCGCCTGCTCCTCGTACTCGATCGTCACGATGACATTCGACGTGCGGAACGCCACAGTCACCATGCGCTGCTTCGCCGTCGAACCCGAGCTGGCGAGCACGTCGTTCACGAAGCCCTCGTCACCGAGATCGTCGAGCAGACGGGGCTGGAGGTCGGCGGAGGCCGAAGCGGAGGCCGAAGCGGAGGGGGGTGCGGAAGAAGAGGGGGACGCGGAAGGGGATGTGGATGCGGAAGGAGACGGGGAGGCGGACGCGGACGCAGACGCGGAAGGTGACGTCGCCGTCTCACTGCCCGACGGGGTCGGCGCCGGCAGACCCGCGGCCGTCACCTTCCGGGCGAACAGCGTCTCCGCCTGACTGTCGTCACTGACCGCGGTGTCGTACGAGACCACCCGCTCCAGGTCGACACTCAGATGGTCGATGGCATCCGGGGACTCCACCTTCCAACGGCAGCCCGCCTTGCGGTCCGTGTCGAACGTCAACGTCGCCTGCCCCGCATAGGCACTCTCCCGCTGCGCCGCGTCGGCGATCAGGCGAATACCCGGCAGCAGAGAGTCGAGAGTGCCGCGGGCCACCGCCCCGCAGGCCTCCGGCAGGGCGTCGTAGCGACCCGGCTCGGCGACGGCGGTCGCCGTGCCGGCGCCACCCGGATTGGAGTTGTCCGTCGTGCCACCGTCGTCCGAACTGCCCGTGCAGCCGGCCAGCAGCGCCGCGAGGAGTGCGGCGACGCCGGGTACGTACGCCTTCCGCTGCACGGTCGGCTCCTCTCGACGGTCACATCGTGGGTGGCATTCCAGTGTCCCCGCTGCTTAATCGCTTGCCGGACAGGGGCGGCCCCAGCAGACAATGTGTATCGCACGCAACACCGTGGATGCCGGTCCGCCGTCCTGATTGGCCACCTTGGCGCCGGTTTTGCGATTTATGACTTCTGTTGGTTTTCCGGGGGAATGAGGACGATATGTCGTACGTGGAAATGCCGGGCGCGAAGGTGCCGATCCGTATGTGGGCCGACCCCGCGACGGTCGAGGACGGCGCGCTCCAGCAGCTGCGCAATGTCGCCACCCTGCCGTGGATCAAGGGCCTGGCCGTGATGCCGGACGTGCACTACGGCAAGGGCGCGACGGTCGGTTCGGTCATCGCGATGCAGGGCGCGGTGTGCCCGGCGGCGGTCGGGGTCGACATCGGCTGCGGAATGTCGGCGGTGAAGACGTCGCTGACCGCCAATGACCTGCCGGGGGACCTGTCCCGGCTGCGGTCGAAGATCGAACAGGCGATTCCGGTGGGGCGTGGGATGCATGACAGTCCCGTCGAGCCGGGGCGGTTGCACGGGCTGGCGACCGGGGGGTGGGACGGGTTCTGGGGACGGTTCGACGGGGTCGCGGAGGCGGTCAAATTCCGTCAGGAACGTGCCACAAAGCAGATGGGAACGCTCGGATCCGGAAACCACTACATCGAGCTGCTGCTGGATGGTGAGGGGGCGGTCTGGCTCACGCTGCACTCCGGCTCCCGGAACATCGGCAAGGAACTCGCCGAGTTCCACATCGGCGTGGCGCAGAAGCTCCCGCACAACCAGGGCCTGATCGACCGTGATCTCGCCGTCTTCGTCGCGGACACCCCGCAGATGGCGGCGTACCGCAACGACCTGTTCTGGGCGCAGGAGTACGCGAAGTACAACCGCACGATCATGATGGCGCTCCTGAAAGACGTGGTCGCCAAGGAGTTCAAGAAGGCGAAGCCGACCTTCGAGCAGGAGATCTCGTGCCACCACAACTACGTGGCTGAGGAGCGGTACGAGGGCATGGACCTGCTGGTCACACGGAAGGGCGCCATCCGGGCGGGCTCCGGCGAGTACGGGATCATCCCCGGCTCGATGGGGACGAGCTCGTACATCGTGAAGGGTCTCGGAAACGAGAAGGCCTTCAACTCGGCCTCGCACGGGGCGGGTCGGCGGATGAGCCGGAGCGCGGCCAAGCGTCGCTTCACGACAAAGGACCTGGAAGAGCAGACGCGGGGTGTGGAGTGCCGCAAGGACTCCGGCGTCGTCGACGAGATCCCGGGTGCCTACAAGCCGATCGAGCAGGTCATGGACCAGCAGCGGGACCTTGTCGAGGTAGTGGCGAAGCTGAAGCAGTTCATCTGCGTGAAGGGCTGAGCGGCCCTGCCAGGGGGCTGGTGTCGAGCGCGAGGGGTCCGGGCCGGGTGGCCCGGACCCCTTCGCTGCGGGGAGATGTGCGGCATGGTCATCCGGCGGTGGGCGGGCTCCAGGAGGAAGAGGCGGCCGGGGCGGACGCGGTGGCGGCCGTCCGGGGTGGTGTGGCCGCCCAGGTCGCGGAAGTTGTGCAGGGCTTCGAAGGAGAGGTGTCTGTCCACGCCCGTGAGAACCGGTGGTGGCGTGGGGTCAGTTCCCGTGTTTGACGGCGTAGATCATCACGAAGGCGATGATGTGGATGCCGAAGAGGAAGTACGCGAGGAAGTACCAGACCTTGCGTTCGTCCTTGGTCTCCTGGGCCAGGCGGCGTTTCTCCGCCGCCCGTTCGGGGGTGTCCTGGGGCGCGTCCTCGCGTTCGTCCGACATCACAGGTCCCGGTGGACCTTGGTGTTGGAGGCCTGGGCGCGGGGGCGCAGGACCAGCAGGTCGACGTTGACGTGGCTGGGGCGGGTCACGGCCCAGGTGATGGTCTCGGCGACGTCGTCGGCGGTGAGGGGCTCGGCCACGCCTTCGTAGACCTTCGCGGCGCGGTCCTCGTCGCCGCCGAAGCGGGTGAGGGCGAACTCGTCGGTCCTGACCATGCCGGGGGCGATCTCGATGACGCGGACGGGCTGTCCGACGATCTCCAGGCGGAGGGTTTCGGCGAGGACGTGGGCGCCGTGCTTGGCGGCGACGTAGCCTCCGCCGCCTTCGTAGGTGCCGTGGCCGGCGGTGGAGGAGACGACGACGACCGTGCCGTCGCCGCTCGCGATCAGCTGCGGGAGGAGGGCCTGGGTGAGGTTGAGGGTGCCGAGGACGTTCGTCTCGTACATGCTGCGCCAGTCGGCGGGGTCGCCGGTGGCGACCGGGTCGGCGCCGAGTGCTCCGCCCGCGTTGTTGACGAGGACGCCGATGGTGCGGAAGGCGGTGGCGAACTCGTCGACGGCGGCACGGTCGGTGACGTCGAGCGGGTACGCCGTGGCGGAGCCGCCCGCCGCGGTGATCTCCTCGGCCAGTGCCTCGATGCGGTCCTTGCGGCGGGCGGTGAGGACGACGCGGTAGCCGGCCGCGGCGAGCTGCCGGGCGGTGGCGGCGCCGATGCCGCTGCTCGCACCCGTGACGACGGCGATGCGGGATGCGGCGGACGGGGCGGCGGTGGCCATGGTGGCTGCTCCTCGGTTCCTCGGGCGGGATGAAGGGGTCGAAAGCCTGCCCGGTCAGGATAGGCGGGTCCGGTCCGTGGACGGTCCGTGATCTCGGTCTCCGGACGGGCCGTGGGTTGCGCCCTCTCCCGCGAGCCCGGGCTGTGCCCCGGTGGGAGACTTGAGGTGGGTGATCCTCTGTTCTGGAGGAGGAGCGATGGGGCAGGCACGCGAGGTCATGGACCGGCTCACCGAGGCGCTGACGACGCGGCGGGATCTCAAGGTGATCGGCGAGCTGTACGCGCAGGACGCCGTCGCGGTGACGCCCGACGCGGGGGAGGTCCGGGGGCGGGACGACATCGTCGAGTACTGGCGGCAGATGACGGACGCGGTGCCCGAGGCCACGTTCGAGTCGCTGGCCGCATGGGAAGTGGGCGATACGGCCATCGACGAGGGATTCTTCAGCGGGCGCAACACCGGGCCGCTCCGGCTGCCCGACGGGGAGACGCTGCCGGCGACGGGGCGGGACTTCAGGATGCGGGGCGTGGACATCGCGTCGGTGGAGGACGGGCGCATCGTCAGCTACCGGCTGTACTTCGACCAGATGGACTTCCTGGGGCAGCTGGGGCTGCTGCCCGACGAGACTCCCTGAGTGACGTGCTCCGAGTGACACGCTCCGAGTGACACGTCCTGCGTGACACGCCCCGGACGGGCAGTCGGTGGGTCTGTCACTGTCCCCGGGGTGCCCACATGATCACTGCCATGCCGGCGAGGCAGATGAGGGCGCCAGTGATGTCCCAGCGGTCGGGGCGGAAGCCGTCGGCGACCATGCCCCAGGCCAGTGAGCCGGCGACGAAGACACCGCCGTAGGCGGCGAGGATGCGGCCGAAGTGGGCGTCGGGCTGGAGGGTGGCGACGAATCCGTAGGCGCCGAGGGCCATGACGCCGGCGCCGATCCACAGCCGGCCGCGGTGTTCGCGGACGCCTTGCCAGACGAGCCAGGCGCCGCCGATCTCGAGGAGCGCGGCGACGGCGAAGAGGGCGGCGGAGCGCAGGACGAGCATGGCAGCAGCTTCGCACGGGGGTCCTGTGGGCCGGGGTGGGTGGTCGTGCGGCCGGTCGGATGCGTTCGGGTACGTCGTACGATCTGCGGACGGCGCTACGAAGGGGTGTGCGGGCGATGTCCGGGAACGTGCGGTCGCGGTTGCTCGGTGAGCTGTCGGTCGTCTCCCGTCGGTACGTCGCGGCGTTCGCGTTGTTCAATCAGACGGTCGCCGACCGGCTGGGTCTGCACCCCACCGACCTGCAGTGTCTGAACCTGCTCTCGTTGGAGCGGGAGCCGGTGACGGCGGGCCGGGTGGCCGAGCTGACGGGGCTGACCACGGGGTCGGCGACGCGGCTGGTGGACCGGCTGGAGAAGGCGGGGTACGTCGTGCGGGAGCGGGACGCGGCGGACCGGCGGCGGGTGCTGGTGGCGACGGTGCCGGAGCGGATCGCCGAGTTCGGGCGGACCTGGGAGCGGCTGGGCGGAGACTGGAGTCCGCTGTTCGAGGATCTGGACGACGCCGAGCTGGCGGTGATCGTGCGGCACATGAGGCGGACGGTGGAGTTCAGCGGGGAGCAGGTCGTGCGGCTTCGGGGAGGGCTGGTCTAGGCGTGCGTGCGGTGGAGGACACCCATCTGGACGGGGATGTGGATGCCGCCGGGGAGGCGGCGGAGGCCGACGTCCGGCGGGGGCTGCCGCGGAGCTGGCCGTTGCTGCTGGTCGGTGCGGCGGTGCTGCCGGGTGCGGTGCTGGTGCTGGTCGGGCGGTCGTTGGACGAGCCGGCGGTGCAGGCGTGGCGGACGGTGTGTCTGGCGGTGACGGTGCAGGCGCTGCCGGGGTGTGAGTGTGCGTCGGTGCCGGTGGCGAACAGTCTGATCGGGCGGGGTGTGACTCCTGCGGCGGCCTTCGCGTTCCTGCTGTCGGCGCCTGCCGTGAATCCGGTGGTGCTGACCGCGACGGCGATCGCGTTTCCCGGCAGTCCTGAGATGGTGCTGGCCCGGCTGGTGGCCTCGCTGATCACGGCGGCGGTGATGGGCTGGCTGTGGCTCTGGCGGGGGCGCGAGGAGTGGCTGAAGCCGGCGGTACGGCACAGCGGGCATCGGCCGGGTGAGAGTCGCTGGACGGAGTTCCGGCGCGGTTTCCAGCACGACTTCCTGCATGCGGGCGGTTTTCTGGTGGTGGGGGCGATGGCGGCGGCGACCTTCAACGTGGCGGTACCGCGCTCGGTGGTGGACACGTTCTCGGACTCGGTGTGGCTGTCGGTGCTGTTCCTGGCGGTGCTGGCGATCGTGCTGGCGGTGTGCTCGGAGGCGGACGCGTTCGTGGCGGCCTCGCTGAGCGGGTTCTCGCCGACGGCCCGGCTGACGTTCATGGTGGTGGGTCCGATGGTCGACCTGAAGCTGATCGCGTTGCAGGCGGGGACGTTCGGGCGGGCCTTCGCGGTGCGGTTCTCCAGTGCCACGGCGGTGGTCGCGGTGGTGTGCAGCGTGATCGTGGGAGGGGTGCTGCTGTGAGGCGGTTCGCGCAGGTGGGGCTGCTGGTGCTGAGCGGCGTCGGGTTGCTGCGGACCTCGCTGTTCACGGAGGCGTACCTGCGGTACGTGAAGGAGGGGATGCGGCCGCTGCTGATCGCTTCGGGGGTGCTGCTGATCCTGCTGGGGGCGGCGGAGGCGTGGTCGGCGTGGCGGTCGGCGGGGCGGCGGCCGGATACCGATGGCGACGGTGACGACCACGGTCACGGTCATTCGGGTGTGCCGCGGGTCGCCTGGCTGTTGTTCCTGCCCGCGCTGAGCCTGTTGTTCTACGCCCCGCCGGCGCTGGGTTCGTACACGGCGTCGCGTGAGGCGCCGAAGGCGGTCGCGGTCGTCGACGAGGACGGCTTCGATCCGCTGCCGGCGACCTCGCCGCTGCCGATCACGCTGACCGACTTCACACAGCGGGTGCAGCAGGACAAGGCGCGGTCCATCGCGGGGCGCACGGTGCGGATGACGGGGTTCGTCACGCCCGCGGGCGGCGGCGGGAGCTGGTATCTGACGCGGATCATGCTGTCGTGCTGCGCGGCGGACGCGCAGTCCGTGAAGGTGCGGGTGTACGGGGTCGAGGCGCCGAAGGCCGACACGTGGGTGACGGTGACGGGGACCTGGCACGCGCAGGGCACGCTGGGTACGTCGTCGGCGGCGGTCGCGCTGGACGGCCGTACGGTCGCGAAGATCGAGCGGCCGGTGAACGGGTACACGGACGCGTTGCCGCCGGCGCCGGGCTCGTAGGGCGGCGGCCCTTGGGGCGGCCGGCCGGGATTTCGTGGTGCCGGCCGGCTGCGGTTGGTCGCGCGGTGCCCCGCGCCCCTGGGTGAGTGGGTGGCTGGGCGGGGTTCGCGGATGGGGTCGGTCGTGGCCCGGTCGATACGCGTGAAGAGGCCGAGGCCGGTGCCGGTGCCGGAGATCTCGGCGTAGGGACGGCGCGGGAGGCGTACGGCCGGTCCAGGTCTCAGCCGATCAGCCGGTGGTGCTCCCGGTCGGGGTGCGGAGGGCGGGAGCGGGCGCGGGACCGGTTCGCGGGGCCGGAGGTGGACGCGGGCGAGCGGTTCGGCGGCGCCGATGACGGTTCGGTGGCGCGGCGTGGGGCGGCGTGGGGCGGCCATGCCGGGGTCGCGGGGCGGGCCGCTGACATCGACGCCTGCGCTTCGGCGGAGGAATACGGGGGGTGGGGGCGCTGTTGGCACGGTATGGTTGAACGGTCAACAACTTTGGAGGTTGAGCGACCATGCAGTTCGGGATCTTCACGGTCGGCGATGTCACGCCGGACCCCACCACGGGGCGTACGCCGACCGAGCGCGAGCGGATCAAGGCCATGGTCGCCATCGCGCTGAAGGCCGAGGAGGTCGGCCTGGACGTCTTCGCCACGGGTGAGCACCACAACCCGCCGTTCGTGCCGTCGTCCCCGACGACGATGCTCGGCTACATCGCCGCGCGGACCGAGAAGCTGATCCTCTCCACCTCGACCACGCTGATCACCACCAACGACCCGGTGAAGATCGCCGAGGACTTCGCGATGCTCCAGCACCTGGCCGACGGGCGCGTCGACCTGATGATGGGCCGCGGCAACACCGGGCCGGTCTACCCCTGGTTCGGCCAGGACATCCGCGAGGGCATCAACCTCGCCATCGAGAACTACAACCTGGTGCACCGGCTGTGGCGCGAGGACGTCGTGAACTGGGAGGGCAAGTTCCGCACCCCGCTCCAGGGCTTCACCTCGACGCCCCGGCCGCTGGACGGCGTCGCGCCGTTCGTCTGGCACGGCTCCATCCGCTCCCCGGAGATCGCCGAGCAGGCCGCGTTCTACGGCGACGGCTTCTTCCACAACAACATCTTCTGGCCGGCCGACCACACCAGGCAGATGGTCGAGCTGTACCGGGCCCGCTACGCCCACTACGGGCACGGCACGCCCGAGCAGGCGATCGTCGGCCTCGGCGGGCAGGTGTTCATGCGGAAGAACTCGCAGGACGCGGTGCGCGAGTTCCGGCCGTACTTCGACAACGCGCCGGTCTACGGGCACGGGCCGTCCCTGGAGGACTTCACCGACCAGACCCCGCTGACCGTCGGCTCCCCGCAGCAGGTCATCGACAAGACGCTCGCCTTCCGCGAGTACGCCGGCGACTACCAGCGCCAGCTGTTCCTGATGGACCACGCCGGTCTCCCGCTGAAGACCGTGCTGGAGCAGCTCGACATGCTCGGCGAGGAGGTCGTGCCGGTGCTGCGCGAGGAGTTCGCCAAGGGCCGCCCGGCCGACGTGCCGGACGCGCCGACCCACGCATCGCTTCTGGCCGCGAAGAACGCCGCCGCTCAGGACAAGGAGACCGTCGCATGAAGCTCGTCGTCGTCTCGGCGGGACTGGGCGTCCCGTCGTCCACCCGCCTGCTGGCCGACCGGCTCGCGGCTGCCACCGCCCTGCGCACCCCGGCCGACGTGCGGGTCGTCGAGCTGCGCGACCTTGCCGTGGACATCGCCCACAACCTGACCAGCGGGTTCCCGGGCCGCGACCTGGCCGCCGCGCTGGGCGCGGTCACGGAAGCGGACGGGCTGATCGCGGTCACGCCGGTGTTCTCGGCGTCGTACAGCGGACTGTTCAAGTCCTTCTTCGACGTGCTCGACAAGGACGCGCTGGCCGGGAAGCCCGTGCTGGTCGCGGCCACCGGCGGCACGGCCCGGCACTCGCTGGTGCTGGAGCACGCGCTGCGGCCCCTGTTCGCCCACCTGCGGGCCGTCGTCGTCCCGACCGGGGTCTACGCCGCCTCCGAGGACTGGGGAGCGGAGGGCCTGCCCGAGCGGATCGAGCGGGCCGCCGGGGAGCTGGCCGCGCTGATGAGCGGCCTGGCGGCGACGCGGCCGGCCGTGAAGGACGAGTTCGCGGTGGTGCCGTTCGCCGAGCAGCTCGCGGCCCTGCGGCCGGCGGGCTGAGCGAGGCGGAGTGCGCGGGGCGGGGTGGTGATGCCTCACCGACCCGGCAGGGCTCGGTGAGAGGCACGTAAGAAGGGCACCCGGTGAGCCGCTCGTCACGCCGTGGGAACGGGACGGCTGGGACACTGGGCGCGTGCCTCACAAGCTGCTGCTCGCCGAAGACGACCGCGCCATCCGTCACGCCCTGGAACGCGCGCTGACCCTGGAGGGCTACGAGGTCACCGCGGTCGCCGACGGCGTCGAGGCGCTGGCGCACGCCCACAAGTCGCCGCCGGACGTCCTCGTCCTCGACGTGATGATGCCCGGCATCGACGGCCTCCAGGTCTGCCGGGTGCTGCGCGCCGAGGGCGACCGCGTCCCGATCCTCATGCTGACGGCACTGGTGGAGACCGCCGACCGGATCGCGGGCCTGGACGCGGGCGCCGACGACTACGTCGTCAAGCCCTTCGACGTCGAGGAGGTCTTCGCCCGGCTGCGCGCACTCCTGCGCCGCACCGGCGCCGGCACACCCCCCGAGGCACCGAAGCCGGCGGCGCCCGCGCGCGGGCTGGAGGCGGCCGGGCTGCGCATGGACCCGCAGGCGCGGCGGGCCTGGCGCGGGGAACGCGAGCTGGAACTGACCCGCACCGAGTTCGAGCTGCTGGAACTGCTGGTGCGCAACGCGGGCATCGTCCTCGACCACTCCACGATCTACGACCGTATCTGGGGCTACGACTTCGGCCCCGGCTCCAAGAACCTCGCCGTCTACGTCGGCTACCTCCGCCGCAAGCTCGACGGGCCCGGCGCCCCGCAGCTGATCCACACCGTGCGGGGCGTGGGCTACGTGCTGCGGGAAGACTGAGGCGCGCCCGGTGTCCGGCCGCGTACGGCGGTGGGTGTCCCGGCGGCGCCCCAAGCTCGGCTCGCTGCGGACCACGTTCGCGGTGTCCTTCGCGACGGTGACGGCGGCGGTCACCGTCGTCGTCGGCGTCGTGTCGTACAACGCCGCCGCCCGGCTGGTGCGGGTGGACCAGGAGTCCGTCTTCGACGAGGTCGTGCAGGACCTGCGCGACGAGGTGCGCGAGCGGGCGATGGACCCCGCCGACTTCTCCTCGGTCGCGCCCGGCCACGACATCGTGCGCCCCGCCCGCACCGACGTACAGGTGCTGGGCGCGGACGGGAGGATCTTCGACCCCGGGAACCCGGGGCTGCCCGTGAAGGACGCCGACCGGGAGATCGCCGCGGCGCCGGGCGCGGGCACGATCGTCCAGCACAAGGACGTCGACGTCGGCAGCGACGTCTACCGGGTCGCCACCGTCGCGCTGGGCGGCGGCCGGGGCGCGGTGCAGGTCGCGCAGGAGTTCAGCGACACCGAGGACCTGCTGCGGGCGCTCCAGCGGCGCACCCTGATCCTGATGGGCGCGGTCGTGACGGCGGCCGGGCTGTTCGGCTGGTGGCTGGCCCGGCGCATCACCCACCCCCTGGTCATCCTCACCGCCGCCGCCGAGGACGTCGCCCGCACGCGCCGGCTCGGCGTCCAGGTCCCCGTCACCGGCTACGACGAGGTGGGACGGCTCGGCCGCGCCTTCGACCGCATGCTGGGCCGCCTCGCCCGGTCCGAGGAGGACCAGCGGCGGCTGGTGCAGGACGCCGGGCACGAGCTGCGTACGCCGCTGACCTCGCTGCGGACCAACATCTCGCTGCTGCGCCGCATCGACGAGCTGCCGCCCGCCACCCGCGACGAACTCGTCGCCGACCTCGGCCAGGAGGCCCGCGAACTGACCGATCTGGTCAACGAGCTGGTGGATCTCGCCGCCGGCCAGTCGGACACCGAGCCGCCGCAGCGGATCGACCTCGCCGACCTCGCCGAGGAGGTGGCGGGGCTCGCGCGACGCCGTACCGGGCGGCGGATCGTGATGCGCGCGAGCGGTGACACCACGACCGACGGGCGGCCCGGCATGCTCCAGCGGGCGCTGTCCAACCTGGTCGAGAACGCGGCCAAGTTCGACCGCGAGGGCCTCGCGCCCATCGAGATCGAGGTGACCGGCCCCGCCGGGCCCGGCACCGTCCGCGTGGAGGTCCTCGACCGGGGGCCCGGCATCACCGAGACCGACCTCACCCGCGTCTTCGACCGCTTCTACCGCGCGGCGGACGCCCGTTCCCTGCCGGGCTCGGGGCTCGGTCTGTCGATCGTGCGGGAGGTCGCGCTGGCGCACGGGGGAGCGGCGTTCGCCTTCCGGCGGGCGGGCGGCGGGGCGGTGATCGGCTTCACGGTGGGCGGCGTGGAGTGAGGACCGTCGCGCTCCTGCTGTATGCGGGAGGGTCGGACTGAGCAGGTATGCGGGGCGAGGCGGCGGGAGTGGCCCGTCGACGGTGGTGGGAGCCGGGTGTGCCGAGTGGGCCGGAGACCGCCGCGTCGCGGCGAGCGGGGGAGGAGGCCGCCGTGCCGGCGGCGATCGACGAGGCGGCCGTGGGGCGGACCCGAGCGGGCGGCTGCCTGCCGGGCATCCGCTGCGGGACGTCGTGGGGCGGGCGCACGCAGACGCGACCGGCGCGGCGGCGCCGCGGGAACGCGGGGCGACGTACGGCAGCGACCTGCGGCTGTGCGCCGCGGCGGGGATCCCGGCGTTGCAGTTCGGGCCGGGGGACATCGCCGTGGCGCACAGCGCGGCGGAGCGGGTGTCGGTGCGGGAGGTCGTGGAGGTGGCGCGGACTGCTCACGGTGCTGCGGACGGTCGGGACGAAGTAGGCGGGCGGGAGCGCGGACGCGTGCGCGGGCCCGAGCCGACGCCTTCGCCTGGTTACCCGATGGGCCAGTGGGTGATGCCCACGCTCTGGCCGCAGTCGGTGGTGTCGGTCGTGCCCCGGCACACTCTGAGGGTGCCGGTGACGGTGTACGTGTAGCTCTTGGTGGCGGTGAAGTCGACGGAGCCCGCGCCGCAGATCTCGGCGTGCTTGGTGTACGGCATGACGACCCAGTCGTGCACGAAACGGGTCCAGACCGAGTAGCACCCGGTGCCGGTGTTGCTGAGCGTGCCGTCGACGACGAGCTTGCCGTTCGCGAGCCACCGGTCACCGGCCGCCGAGGCGGTGTCGTGGGAGGCGGACCAGGGGACGGTGGCGGCGGCAGCCGTCCCGGCGGCGGTCGTAGTGCCGGCCGCGGTGCTCGCGGAGACGGGGGCGGCGGCGGACAGGGTGAGCGCGGCGGTGGCGGCGGTGGCCAGTGCCGCGGTCGTGGTGATGGCTCGGGTGCGGGTGCGCAGGGACATCGGGAACCCTCTTCTTCCGTCAGCGGTTGGTTGTTCCAGGTGGCGTCCGGTGTGTCTGGTGTGTGCGGTGGTACGACGTGCGTGTCATGTGCCTGGCGTGCGGGGCGTGCGTGGCGGGTCGCCAAACGGGATCATCGTGCCCATGGCGTGCCGGGTCCCACCAGGACGTTTCCGGACATAACTCCGCAGTGCTGACGGGAATGTGACGAGAACGCACCCCCGGTGACCCGCGGGACGGCGGGTCGAACCGCTCAGGTCAGGACCACGCACCCACGCCGTTCCAGCTCGGCCGACAGCTCACGCGAGGGCTCGCAGGGATTCCAGCGCAGATCGAGCTTCAGGCTTCCTGCGTGGCGTCGATCTCGGCGATCAGGGCCTCGATGCGGGTCCTGATCTCGTCGCGGATCGGGCGGACGGCCCCGACGCCCTTGCCCGCCGGGTCTTCGAGGGCCCAGTCGAGGTACTTCTTGCCGGGGAAGACGGGGCAGGCGTCGCCACAGCCCATGGTGATGACGTAGTCGGACGCCTGGACGGCCTCGGTGGTGAGGATCTTCGGCTGGGCGTCGGCGATGTCGACGCCGACCTCCTTCATGGCCTCGACCGCGGACGGGTTGACCTGGTCGCCGGGGAGGGAGCCGGCGGAGCGGACCTCGATGCGGTCGCCCGCGAGGTGGGAGAGGAATCCGGCGGCCATCTGCGACCGGCCGGCGTTGTGGACGCAGACGAACAGCACGGAGGCGAGCGGGCTGGAGGGCATGGTTCTTCCGTAAGTTGTCAGGCGGCCCGGGAGGGCCGGGTGTGGCTGTGGTGATCGGCTACGGCGACTGGACGGGACCGGCCTCGGCCACCCTGATCGGCGTGGGCCGGCCGGCGAGGGACGCGGCGCGGGCGGTGGCGGACCTGGTCGGCTGATCCGGCGGAGGTCCGTCGGCCGATGCGGGGCGGGCGTCGTCGGCCGGAGGTCATGAGCCGGCGATCTTCAGCATCTGCCCCATCGCGGCCACCACGGACGGCTCCACCCGGTAGTACACCCATGTGCCGCGGCGTTCGGAGGTGAGCAGTCCGGCCTCGCGCAGCTTCTTCAGGTGGTGGGAGACGGTCGGCTGCGAGACGCCGACGTCGGAGATGTCGCAGACGCACGCCTCGCCGCCCTCGTGCGAGGCGACCAGCGAGAACAGGCGCAGCCGCACCGGATCGCCGAGGGCCTTGAACATCCCGGCGGTCCGCTCCGCCTCGTCGGCGGTCAGGGGCCGCTCGGTCAGCGGTGGGCAGCAGGGCACCGCGACCCCGGCGGCCGGCTCGCGCTCCAGCAGGGGCAGTGCCTTGGCATTCGACATACATCTATGTTGACACATGTCGAAGTAGTTGGGGCGGGTGGCGTGGGCGCCGATAAATTCGATAGCTGTCTATGTTGACGACTGTCGATGCAAGTGGGAGTCTGGCGGAGCAAGGAGATCGACGGATGTCGAAACAAAAGCCAAAGGGGAATCGTCGTGAGCGCGTCCAACAACGGCCACCTGCCCGTAGTGGTCGTCGGAGCAGGCCCGATCGGCCTCGCCGCAGCCGCCCGCCTCGTCGAGCGAGGTCTGCAACCGCTCGTCCTGGAGGCCGGCCCGTCCGCCGCCACGGCCGTGCGGGGCTGGGCGCACGTACGCCTCTTCTCGACCTGGGCCGAGGTCACCGACCCGGCCGCCGAGAAGCTGCTCGCCCCGACCGGGTGGGTGCGCCCCGACGCCGCCGCCTACCCCACGGGCGGCGACTGGGCCGAGCGCTACCTCCAGCCGCTGGCCGACGTCCTCGGCGACCGGGTCCGCTACGACGCGACGGTCACCGGTGTGGCCCGCGCGGGCCGGGACCGCATCGTCGACGCGGGCCGCGAGGAGCAGCCGTTCACCGTGCACCTGCGCACCGCCGACGGCCATGAGGAGCGCATCACGGCCCGCGCGGTCATCGACGCCTCCGGCACCTGGTCGACCCCCAGCCCGATGGGCGCCAACGGTCTCCCCGCCCTCGGCGAGAAGTCGGCGGCCGACCGCATCTCCTACCGCGTCCCGAACCTCGACGACCCGGCCGTACGCGCCCGGTACGCGGGCAGGCGCACCGCGGTCGTCGGCTCCGGCGCCTCCGCCTTCACCGCACTCGCCCAACTGGCCGACCTGGCGAAGCAGGAGGCCGGCACCCACGCGGTGTGGATCCTGCGCCGCGGTATCGGCGCCGGCACCTACGGCGGTGGTGAGGCCGACGAACTGCCCGCCCGCGGCGCCCTCGGCCTACGCGCCAAGGCGGCCGTCGAGGACGGACACGCCTCCGCGGTGACCAGTTTCCGCACGGAGGCCGTCGAGCGCGACGGCGACCGCCTCGCTCTCGTCGCGGACGACGGCCGCCGCCTCGACCCGGTCGACGAGGTGATCGTCCTGACCGGGCTCCGCCCCGACCTCTCCTTCCTCTCCGAGATCCGCCTCGGCCTCGACGAACGCCTCCAGGCTCCCACCGCCCTCGCCCCGCTGATCGACCCGAACGTGCACTCCTGCGGCACGGTCTACCCGCACGGTGTGAAGGAGCTGTCCCACCCCGAACAGGGCCTCTACCTGGCCGGTATGAAGTCCTACGGCCGCGCCCCCACGTTCCTCGCCATGACCGGTTACGAGCAGGTCCGCTCCATCGCCGCGGCACTCGCGGGCGACCAGGAAGCCGCCGAGCGGGTCGAGTTGACCCTGCCGGAGACCGGAGTCTGCGGCGGCGCGGGCCTGTTCGACGAACCGGGCAACGCCGAAGAGCCGGCCGGCGGCTGCTGCGCCACCCCCACCACGCTCCAGATCGGCACCGGCGGCTGCTGAACTCCCCACCCACCCCAGGAGGTTCGCCATGACATCTCGCGTACAGCTAGCCCTCCGCGTCCCCGACCTCACCGCGTCCGTCGCCTTCTACACGAAACTCTTCGGCACCGAGCCCGCCAAACTCCGTGACGGCTACGCCAACTTCGCCATCGCCGAGCCCCCGCTCAAGCTCGTCCTCATCGAAGGCACGGCAGGCGAGACGACCCGCATGGACCACCTCGGCGTGGAGGTCGACAGCACCGAAGCCGTCCGCACCGCCACCACCCGCCTGACCGAAGCCGGCCTGCCCACGGCCCAGGAGAACGACACCACCTGCTGCTACGCCGTCCAGGACAAGGTCTGGGTCCACGGCCCCGGCCAGGAACCCTGGGAGGTGTACGTCGTCAAGTCCGACGCAGACACCCTGACCAAGCAGCAGTCGAGCCCGTGCTGCACGACCTCGACGACCACGGAAGGCTGCTGCTGACCACGTCCACACCAGCGGGGCCGCGACCGGGGCGGGGGACCGGTCACGGCCCCGCACCCCTGAGGGGACACGTCAGGCGGTGCCAGAACCGGTGCCGGCACCGGAGCCCAGCAGAGCCGGATCACCGACGAGCGGCTCCACGACGCGACGCCGATCTGAAAACCGTTCCGGAAACACCGAAACCCTCAGCTCACGGCCACACCAGGCAATAAGGCTGATGCCCCGCCTCATGCAGCCGATGCGAGAAGTCCTGCCACTCGTGCAGCGAATGGGAGCGGGAGGGGGCTGACCTGGGGTTTCGCAGGGAAAAGTGCGTTGACCTGGGGAAACTGCTCTCCGTAGTTCTCACGGGTCAACACCGTTTCCCAGGCTCATGTGCCCTGGATGTGCCCTGGTGGGTTGGTTGGGATCAGAGCCAGTCGTTACTCAGCTCCTGACCGGCTGGCCCTCCGTTGCGTCTCGCCTCCCGTGGCCGGACAACCGGGTGTCCCAGCATCTGCGGTCCTTCTCCAGAGCCTGCGCGATGCAGCGGCGCCCCTCGTCCTCCGACACCCCCGTGAACGAAAGAAGCCGTGAGTCAGAATGTTTGCCTGCGGTTCCGTCCGGTAAGCCTGTGGGACTCGAACGACACCCAATGGATTAAAGTCCTGGCGGGGCGTGCTGAGTGGTTCCGGGTGCGGCCTCGGGGTCCGGAAGCACCTGGTCAGAACGCACTCGCTGTTAGGGGCGATCCACCGCATGACGGCTCGTGTCGCATCATCCGCTCACGCATCGCTCACGAAGGGACGGCTGCTGAACAGGACCACGCTGGAAGCCCCGGGGTCTGCTGGCCACGGCCGTATCGTCGGGGCTACCCTCACCGCGCCGACGCGGATAGCTCTTGCTTCAGCTGGATCACCTCGTCACATTTGTAGGTTTGTACGCGGGCGGAGCTGACGGAGGTTGTGGAAGCTCACCATGCCGCCCGTTATGGCCCAGGCTGGTCGGGCGGTGTTCCGTCAGGGAGTAGTCCGTAACGACTGATTAGTCGGGCGAGATCGTTCTTGCCTTGCTTGTTGAGCATCCGGATGAGTTCTTCCCGGATGTCGAGGGCTCCGACTTGCCCAGCGGTCACCACTTCGTTGATGGCATCCTCGGCCTGCCCGTGGCTCTCCAGCAACTGTGCGAGGGCAAATCGAGCTAGTTCGTGGCCGTTGTCGGCGGCGATACGCAGTTCCATGAATGCCTGGGAAAGGTCTCCCATCTGGGCATACAAAAAGCCGCGTTGCACCCGCGCGCGGGTATCGCCGGCGTCCGCCGCCTCCTGCAGGCTCTCGATCGCCGCCTGCAGTTCGGCACGGACAGCCTCGTCTTCCCCGCGCGCCTTCAGGAGGCGGATCAGGTCGTCGCGCGCGCCAGCCAGGCGGTGTTCGCGTAGGGCTTCGGCGGTCTGACCATCCTGTTCGAGGATGCGTCCCAGCTCGCGTCGAGCAATGAGGTCGCCCCGGTCGGCTGCATCGCGCAGTTCCATGAATGCCTCGTCCTTGTTCCCCTGCCGGATCAGCAGCCGCGCTACATGGGTGATACCGCAGTTGAGGTCCTCAGGATCTGCGGCACGAAGCTCGGTGAGAGCCTCATCGATCATCCCGTGCCTGGCGAGGAAATGGACCAGGCTGCTGCGAGCGAGCCCAGATCCCCGGTTGATGTCCTTACGCAGTTCGGCAACAGCCGTTGAGAGCCTGCCCTGCTTGGCTAGAAGATCGGCGAATTGTGTGCGGTCGACCGGCAGTCCGGCGTCGCTGGCCTCCTGCCACACGGCGATCGCTTCCTCCACACGGTCATGGCGGCTGAGCATCTCAGCCATCTCGAGACGCGGATGGACGCCCGTTCCCCTTCCCAAAGTGTCGTCGCATGCTTCAGCGCCTGCGATGTATGAGGCCATGGCATCGTCAACGCGTCCCTGCTTAGAGAACCGGCGAGCACGGTAGACGTGGGCGTATGGCTGGGTGGGGATAGCCAGTTGCAGTACCTGGTCGCTCTCGTCATGCCGCTCCTGGTCGGTGAGGAGGTCGGCCAGATCCAAGTACGCGGCCGTGGCGCCCGCCTGGGCGGCTCGCCACAGGAACTGTTCGGCGTACCCGTACAACATCCGGATGCGGGCAATGGTCCCCAGCCGGTGCAGCGTCTCAGGAGCATCGACATGGGCGGTCGCGTCGATGCTGCCCGGTGCAAAGCCTGCGTCGGCCCCGGAGCTGAGCGCGTCCCACAGTGAGGCGGGGATACGCAGGTGCTGCCGTGTCCGCTCACCGTGCTGTGCGAGGTACTCATGGAGGACGAACCCGTCGGCCTCACCAACGCCGGATGCGTTGCGCACCGGGGTGAGAGCCGCGATGCCATGGACTTCCTCGCTGGTGGACGCCAGCGCACGTTCGAACCAGTCCTCCCTTCCAACGCGCTCGGAACCGACCGGAAGGTAGTCGTCGACGGCGGCGCGGAGGAAGGCAGCGGTGTAGGGACCGTGAATCCCTAGTCGCCGCGCGTCCATAGCGACAGACATAATCGCTGTTCCGTGTCGGTCACCACCCCGCTCGTACCGGCTCACCAACTGGCGGCCGCCGGACAGCGTCTGGGTGACCCGCCAGCGCTCGCCTGCTGTCTCATGGGCGATGGCCAGTCTGGGATCGTGCGCGGCATGGTGCCGCAGCAGCTCCTGTGCGGCTGAGTCCTGGGCGAAGGAGTCGGGAACACCGATCTCCTCGACGTGATTCTCCAAGAACTCCCTGGCCAGTCGATGATGGTCAGCACCCTGTTCCGGTCGACGAGTGAGCTCGTCCCAGTGGCGCGGCCACATCGACCCGATGATCAGGCACGGGCCGGGTGCCTCCATGAGCATGCCCAGTGCCCGGGCGGCTGCGGCCCCGGCATCGGCGTCCAGCAGGTACGAGTGGAACTCGTCCAGCCACACCACCGTGTTCGGGCCGATGCGCGCGACAGCAAGGCGCGCGAGATCGGCCGCGCTATCCGGGCGGATCAGCGCCCAGTCGGCGCGGCACCTGAGCACCGCCTCCCACATGGTGCGGGTCTTGCCGCTCGAAGAGTCCCCGATGGCCACCACGCACGTGTTCGCAAACGTGCGGGCGAGGAATGCCCGAAGTCGACGGTCGTGGTCACGCTCCGCATACGGCGGGAGCAGTGGCAGCTCCCCGCTGGGAGGTACTCGAAACACGCCCCTTGCAGAGCTGAAGGGGCGGCCCGCATCGGCCGAAGTGACGGTGATGGCCCGGCGGACACCGAGTCGCAGTGGGTCCCACTGCGACACCGGTATCCGTGCTGGCCAGTCCTGACCAGCACGGGCAGCCTCCCAACGCTGGGAACTCAGATGCTCAAGCTGTCCATGCTGCGTGCGCCACCAGTCGACGTCCACCGAGACGGACAGGCTTCTGCTGCGGGTCCTCGCGTGGTCCTGGCACTTTGTGACCCAGCTCTTGACCATGTAGAAGTCCGGAGGCATGGCGTGACGGCCATTCTCCGTCTTGGAGATCGTCGAGCCACTCACGCCGAGAACGTCGGCCAGGCCACGCACCGTCAGCCCGGCCTCCTTGCGCAGTTGCCGAAGAAGGCCACCGAACCGCTGGAGCGCGTCGACCGGTGATCCTGACGGTGTGGTCACCCGTACATCCTGCCAGGGCCGAGCTGTGCCATGGCCGTGGTGCCGTCGTTCCCAATGGACGATCCCGGTGCCTGGATGAGCGTTCGCGGTGTGTTCGCGGTGCGTTCGCGAACACCACGCTCCTTCCCCTCCAGACGGAATCGTCATTTCCGTTCAGGTACGAGCGGAGAGCGAAGAAAGGGAAGGGCATGAAGGACTTCACAGGGGTTCTAACGGAGGCGCTGACCGGGGTTGCGGTGGTCCAGGGTGTGGCAACGTCTCCCCTCCTGGTGGCCGCGCTGATCGGCAGTCTTGTGCTGGTGTGCGTGGTCGTCCGCCCGGTGGCCAAGGCGATGAGGATCAAGGTTTCCCCGGAGGGCGTCCGCTGCGTCCGGCGGACGGTGGCGCTGGCATTCCTGAGCGGCGTGGCCAAGGCGGCCGGCAGTCTGGCGGTAGTGGCCGTGCTCTGGTGGGCCGCCCAGCACATGAGCTGGATCAGCTCGTGAAACTGGAATGATCGCGGGTAACCGGCCCGGAGCGCGGCTCGTGCGGCGCGTGTGGCCGAGACGCCCGAGGCTCGTTGCCCTGGCTGCTGCGGCGAACGGCTGAAGGCGATCCGGCTCGACACCTAATTAGTCAGCGGCTGGCGCGGATCATCACGGTGAGTACCGGCGAGGCCGGTGACGGCTGGCTCTGCCCGATGTCCTCGTACCCCCACGACTTGTAGAGCGCGTGGACCTTTCCGTCGCCTGCGGCCGGGTTGACCATGAGCGTGACGTACGGCTCGTCGCATGTGGCGAGGAGGGCGTCATGGATGCGGCGGGCGGTGCCGGTCTTCCGCCAGGTCGGCCGGACGCCGATCTCCTTCAGGGCCACGGCCGGACGCTCGGTGTACTTGTCCGCCGGCGTCGGGCTGGTGCGCTGCCAGTACCGGTCGCCGTGCTCGATTGTGTTGCCGTACGCGTAGCCGACCGGGTGCCCGTCCGCGTACGCGAGGACGGCCACGAACCCCGGCTCGGTGCTGTGTCGGTCCAGGCGCTCGCCGAAGGCGGTGACCGCGTAGTTCGGCAGGTGGAGCAGTGGGGCGCGCACGTCGGCGTACACGTCGAGGAGGTCGCCGCGGACGGTGTCGAGGGTGGTGAAGGTGCGCAGGTCGATGGCGGGTGCCGTGGTCATGCGGCCATCCTCCAGGTGGCTGCGTGCTCGGTCCAGGTCTGCGCGCTGGAGCTGCCCGGCGCGGTGGCGCGTAGCGCGGCCCCGAACTCCTGCAGCATGCGCGTGACGCGGGCATGTTGGGTAGCGGCCTCGGCGGGGACCTTCATCGCGGTGGCCGTGGCTGCGTCGGGGGCACCCTGCGCGAGCTGAGCGTGCGCGAGTCGGGTCGTGGTGATGGCCCGGGACCGGATCATGTGGGGTCGGAGGGCGGACAGGCAGCGGTGGGCGTGGTACTCGGCGGTCGAGTAGTCGCCGAGCGCCAAGTGCGCTGACAGGGCCAGGGAGTCCAGTTCGGCCTGGTCGTAGAAGGCGAGCATCCACACCGGCCGGTAGTCGGCGGGGTCGGCGCGCAGCATGGCCTCCTGCGCCTGCTCGAATGCCCGGCGGGTACCCATGCGGTCCTGCGCCGCGCCGTGGATGGCGCCCTGGCGGGCCAGGCCGAGGGAGGCGAACAGGGGGTCTCGGCGTGTGAGATGCAGGTTGCGGGCGACGTCGTTGGCGGCGAACGCGTCGGCGGGACGGCCCATGTGCCGGTACATGGTTCCCGCGTGGCTCCAGATGCGGAACTTGATCGCCTGATCGCCGGACATCTCGGCGAGAGCCTGGGCCTCACGCATGTGTGCCTTGGCGACGTCGTAGCGGCGGCCGTCGATGGCGGCCCACATCGCCGAGGAACGGAACGCCGCTGCGGAGGCGTAGAGGCTGCTGCGTACGCGCTGGCTGGCGCTGCCGGCGTTCTGGAGGTTCAGGGCCTCGTCGGCGAGTGCGGCGGCCCGTTGCTCGATGCCGAGTTGGCCGCCGTGGCGGTGGTCGCTGGCGATGATCTCGGCGAAGCGCTTCTGGAGGCGGTCTACGTCGCTCATGCCGATGCGGCGCGTTGCGGTGCCGGGCGCGGCTGCTGCGGCGGCAGCCGCCGCGATGCCGCCGACGAGGGTACGGCGCTTCATGTCGGGGTCCTCCTGCTGCGGTGGGGCTGGGGTGGACGGAGTCCGGCCCCGTGGCACGAACCCTAGAGCGATGGCGGGCAGACCGCTGACGTCCTCAAGTGCCTTGCGGGTAGCCGATTTGGGCCATGTGACCCGGCCTGCTTTCCAGTCCCGGACCGATGAGCCGTCGAGGCCGCCAGGCCGCCCGGTCAACTGCTCTAAGGCCCTGTTCACAGCGTCAGCAAGGCTGTTGGAGCTGTAGCCGTGTTCGGCCATCCACGCCTCAAGAACGGTGTTGCGCGTGGTGTCCATCCCCGCACGGTAGCTCTCCCGCCCCCTCACCCACCAGGTAAAAGGAAGGTCAAATCGCCCTAGGTCCTTCCGTGGGACGGACAGCTGATCGCCCTAATCACCTTGCCCTGAAAGGGAGTTGTCTTGTTGTCGGTCGCTCGCCACGCCCCACCGTGCGGGCGGCTGTTGACGGCCCGGCCCGCCCTTGAGGTTCCCCCGCAGGGGTGGGCCGGGCGCCGAGACAACCCGAAGGCTCCCCCAATGACGAGTCTCACTACGCGAGTTCACATCGCCTCCGTCGGCCACCCCGCCTATAGCCAGACCTTCCCCTGCGAGCCGTCCACGGCCGAGATCGGCCGCCGGCTCCTCCGGGACGTCCTCGGCATATGGCGCCTCGACAGCCTCGCCGACCAGGCCGCGCTGATCGTCACAGAGCTGATCGCGAACGCCGCCAGGCACACCCCGTGCCACGAGATCCGCCTGTTGGTCGAGCGTCCGAGCGCGACACGGCTACGTGTCGGGGTGTTGGACCGGGAGCCAGCGCGCTTGCCGGCTCTCAGCCAGGCCGATGACGATGACGAGTCGGGCCGCGGGTTGTTCCTCATCGACGCAGTCGCCGACCGCTGGGGATACGACCTGCACGGCTCGGGCAGGCGCCCATGGGGCAAAGAAGTCTGGGCCGAACTCCGTATCAAGGACGGCGCGTGAAGACCCGGCCACGGAGAGGCTGCCGCTCCCGCACGTCGCCCACCTCCGCCCCCGCCAGCAGATGGCCGGTGCAGTGGGACGGGCAACACGCCCCCATCTACGCGTGCGAGCCGTGCCTCGACCGCCTCAAGGCTCAGGCACTCGGCGACTTCATGGAGCGGCAACCGGCGACCGCTTGATCAGACTCCCGGCACACGACTTCCCGGTGCGAGGCAGGCGGCCCGCGAGGAATTCTTCGCGGTCACGTCCCCTCGTGCCGGGTGGGCCAGGAACCGTCCGGGAGCGGGCCGTCCGGCAACGCTCCGCGTGATGGGTCCTGGTGGGCACCATCGTCCAGCAACACACCAACGATTACGAGGAGTTGGAGCATGACCAGTAACCGCGTAGTTCCCAGCCATACCGAAGTACACCCGCAGACCCCAGGATCATCGGACGGCTTCGACCTGGACGTTTCCCTCGTCGAGATCGCCGACCCGGCGGGCCTGGTCAATCTGACCGACGACGGCTGCGGCTCCACCTGCGGAGCCTGCACCACCAACGTCGCCTGACCGAACCTCAGGTCACTCCGGGCTGGTGCCGCCGCGCCCCGGCGTGGCGGCACCAGCCGCCCGTCCCCACGCCCCACGGAGGTAGTTGGTGATTGCTCCGCCTGCAGCGTTCCGAACCGGCACAACAGCTCTCGTGCGCGCCGTAGCCCGGCCGTCGCTGCCGGTTCCTCCGTGTCCTGACCTCGATGACCGCTCGCCCAGCAGCTTGGCGGCCTGTGCTGCGTGGCTGCGTGCGGTCTGGGCGAACCAGGATGTCGCCGAGGCACTGCAACACTCCAGCCCGGTTCTCGCCGCGCAATTACTGGCGCTGTGTAAGGCGGAGCGGCCTCCTCTGCGAGACGTACGGCGCGCGGCGCAGTCCGTAGCCCGCTATCTACTGCGGGCCGAGCACCGGGCCACGCCTTTCGGCCTGTTCGCCGGCGTGACCACCACGGAATTCGGTCCGCAGGCGAGTGCAGGCTGGGGCGCGGATCACCTGGCCGTCGGCCGCGCGGGAGCAGAATGGCTGGCCGCCGTGATCAAACGGTTGGAATCATGCCCGGATCTCCTCGAACGACTGCCCGTCGTCGTCAACAACACCGTGTCCAGCCGGGGAGACCGGCTCATCGTGCCGTTCCAGCCCGACGTTCAGGACGACCGGACTCGCGCGGTCGAGACGTCCCTGGCCCTGACCACACCGGTGCGCGCGGTCCTCGCCGCGGCCCGGGCACCGATCCAGGTCGGAATGCTCGGGGACAAGCTCCGGGCAGAGTTCCCCGAGGCAGGGGCGGAGCGGGCGCGTCGTCTGCTGGCGGAGCTGATCAGGCGGCGGGTGCTGATCACGAGCTTGCGCGCGCCGAGCACCGAGACCGACGTCCTCGGCTATCTGCTCGGCCAACTCGACGCGATCGGTGCCGGATCCCTTGCTCCGGTCGCGGAGACGGTGCGTGAGCTTCGCGCGGTCCGGGCGGGACTGGGGGAGTGCGCCACGCGCGGTGGCCGGGACAGCGTCGCAGCACGGATGCGGGCCCTCGTGCCCGGCATGCGCCGCCACCCCGTCGCGCTCGACCTGCGCCTGGACGCGCAGATCGTTCTGCCGGACGAAGTAGCCCGGGAGATCGAGCGTGCGGCCCTCATCCTGACCCGGTTGAGCACCCGTCCGTACGGGACCGCGGCGTGGGGCGAGTACCACCAGCGGTTCTACGAGCGGTACGGCATCGGCACGATGGTGCCGCTCCAGGAGGTCGTGGCGGACAGCGGCACCGGGTATCCCGACGGCTACCCGGGCAGTCCGGCCGGCGCGCGTCGGCCTGGCCTCTCCGCCCGGGACGACGTCCTCGTACGACTGGCGCAGGCCGCCGTACTCGACGGCCGCGACGAGGTGCTGCTCACCGACGACCTGGTTTCGGCCCTGGATGTGGGGCCGGACGAGCCTCGGGTGCCGCCGCACTTGGAGGTGGGTGTGAGGGTGCACGCGGCCGGCTTGGGAGAGTTGCAGCGCGGGCGGTTCCGGCTGGAGGTCGTGAGCGTGTCCCGAGGCGCTGGCGTCTCCACGGGCCGGTTCCTCAGCGTGCTGACCCCCGCCGACCGCGAGGCCCTGACCACAGAGCTCGCCGACCTCCCGGCTGCGGACGGCAACACCGTGCCCGCGCAGCTCTCTTTCCCGCCGCTGCTCCCTGAGAGCGCCCACGTCACGCGCGCCCCGCAGGTCCTGCCCACCGTGATCAGCATTCAGGAACACCGAGCCCCGGCGGACTCCGTCCTCACCCCGGAGGACTTGGCAGTGGGGTGCGACGGCCGCCGCATGTACCTGGCCGCCCCTGACCGCGGACACCGCGTCGAGGCTGTCGGGGTGCACGCGTTGAACCTGCTTACCCACACTCCGCCGCTGGTGCGGTTCCTCACCGAACTGTCCCGCGCCCAGTGCGCCCAGGTCACCGTGTTCGACTGGGGCGCCGCCGGGGTGATGCCGTTCCTTCCACGCCTGCGGTACGGGCGCACCGTACTGGCCCCGGCACGCTGGCGGCTGGAGGCGCCCGAGCTGCCCGGCCGCGCCCGGCCTCGGGCCGAGTGGGACGCCGCGCTCACCGACTGGCGGGCCCGGCGGCGGCTGCCTCGCCGCGTCCACCTCGTGGAGGACGACCGACGCCTCTTCCTCGACCTCGACGAGGCCGGCCATCGGACGCTACTGCGCGGACACCTCGACCGTACGGACCTGGCCGTGCTCGTCGAGGCCCCGGAACCGGAGGCGTACGGCTGGTGTGACGGGCGAGCCCACGAGGTGGTGGTAGCTCTCAAGGCGACCCGGCCGCCGGCGTGGCCGCCCCTGCCCGCCCCCGCCCAGGCCCGAATCCTCTGCCCGGCCCAGATCCAGACGCCCGCTTCCTCCCCCGTACTTCTGGCCACTCTGTACGGAGACGTCCGCCGCCAAGACACCTTGCTTTCCCGGCACTTGCCCGTCCTCTTCGAACAACTCGGCAACCCACCGTGGTGGTTCATCCGTTTCCGCGACCCGGGCCAACACCTTCGCGTACGCATCGCACTCCCCGCCCCGGAAGCTTTCGCTGAGACGGCCCATGCGGTGAGCGCCTGGGCCGACGAGTTGCGCGATGTCGGCCTGCTGGCCGATCTGCGGTACTCCACCTCGTACCGCGAGATGGGCCGCTGGGGCTCGGGCGCCGCGTGGGAGGCGGCCGAGGAGGTGTTCCGGGCGGACTCGCGCGCCGTCCTGAGCCAGCTCGCGCAGCCGCAGCGCCCCGGCCCGCGCACGCTGGTGGCGGCCCATACCGTCGCCGTCGCCTCCGCGTTCCTCGGCAGCACCGAAGCGGCGATGCGGTGGCTGATCGACCACATCCCGCCGACAGCCCCAGCGCCCGGTCCGCGCCCGCAGTTCACCGAGGCCGTACGGCTCGCCAACCCGTGCGACGACTGGGCGGCGCTGCGCGGTGTCCCGGGCGGAGACGCCATCGTGTCGGGATGGGCAGACCGGGATACGGCACTCGCCGCGTACCGACCGCACCTGCCGGGCCCGGACACCCAGGGCATCGCCATCGACGACGTCCTGACCTCCCTGCTGCACGTCCACTTCGTGCGGCACATCGCCGTGAACTTCCCCGAGGAAGAGGTGTGCCTCTACCTGGCGCGCGCCGCCGCCCTGGCCTGGACCGCCCGCACCACCGGGAGGACTCCATGACCGCCCACCCCGCGCTCGACCTGGTCGACGCCGTCGCCTCCCAGCTCACCGACCCCTACACGGCACCCCTCGGACCCCGGGCAAGGTCCTCGGACCGGCAGCACCTCGCCTATGGCCCTCCCGGAATCGCGCTCCTACACATCGAGCGGGCCGCGAACGGCCTAGGGCCGTGGCAGCGCGCCCATGACTGGCTGGCCGCCGCCTCGCGGGAGCCGTTCACCAGCGGCCCCGACAGCCACCCCTTCTACGGGGCGCCCGCCTTCGCCCACGCCCTGGCCTGCGCCGCCGACCACCTGCCCGGCTCCTACCAGCGCCCCCTGAACGCGATGGACCGGCAGATCGAGATCGACGCCGGACGCCGCCTCGACGCCGCACATCGCCGTATCGACGCCGGACGCCTGCCGGAGCTCGCCGAGTTCGACACCATCCGCGGCCTCACCGGATACGGGGCCTATCTCCTGCGCCGTGACCCCGGCAGCTCCACGATGCGCGCCGTCCTCGACTACTGCGTGCGCCTCACCGAACCGATCACCTACCAAGGCGAGACCCTGCCGGGCTGGTGGACGCAGACGGGTCCCTCGGGCAGCCCGGACGACGACCGATTCCCCGGCGGGCACGCAAACACCGGTATGGCACACGGCATCGGCGGCGTGCTCGCCCTCCTGGCCCTCGCCGCCCGGAACGGCACCCTCGCCGAAGGGCACTACGCAGCACTGCGCGCCATCCTGGCGTGGCTGGACCGCTGGCAGCAGGAGACCTGTCGCGGACCGGCCTGGCCGTACTGGGTCACCCAGGACGAGTTGCGTACTGGGCGCCTCGCCCCGTCCGCGCCCCGGCGGCCCTCCTGGTGCTACGGCACCGCCGGCCTCGCCCGCGCCCAACAACTCGCCGCACTCGCCCTTGGCGACACCGACCGCCAGATCGACGCGGAGAACGCGCTCGTGGCCGCACTCACCGATCCCGACCAACTCAAGGCCACCACGGACAACGGCCTGTGCCACGGCTTCGCCGGCCTCGCCCACATCGCCGCCCGTACGGCCGACGACGCCCACCCCTTGACCGTGGGCCAACTCCGCGCCGCAATCCCGGCACTCCTGGCTGCGGTCCATCCGCCGGGCACCGACCCCGAACTCACTGCCACGGCGCTCATTCGGGACGAGGAACGGGGCCCCGGTCTGCTCGACGGCGCCGCCGGTACAGCCCTGGCCCTCATCGCGTTCAGCACCGCCGCACCGCCCCGGTCCGCCTGGGACGCCTGCCTGCTCATCGCCTGATCCGTCGACCGAAGGACCCCCATGCCCTCCGACCGCTGGCAGCAACACAACATCACCTTCGTCGACCGTGAGAGCGCCCGGCGCGTCATCGCCGAACGCATCGGCCCGGCCCTGATCATGGCTGAGGCCGACGGGCAGCTCACTGGCTGGTGGTTCATGAACAAGCAGCCCTGGCCGCTGCGTTACCTCGCTGAGGAGCCCTCACCGGTCATCGAGTCGCTGCTGAGCGATCTCGTCGGCGACGGTACGACCGTGTCATGGCTGCCGTACACCTACGAACCCGAGACCGACGCGTTCGGTGGCCCGGCGGCCATGGACGCCGCCCACAAGCTGTTCCACAGCGACTCCCGTCACCTGATCACTTACCGGCCGAGCCCGGAGCACCTGGGACGCCGGGAGACCGCCACCCTCCTCGCGAGCGCCATGATGCGTGGTGCCGGACTCGACTGGTTCGAACAGGGCGACGTGTGGGCGAAGGCCGCCTCCCTCCGGCCGTCCACCTCCCCACTGCCACCCGAACGAGCCGCCGAACTTACCCCGGCCTTGCGGAAGTTGATGACCGCCGATGCCCACGGCCTCTGCCGTCCGGACGGCCCGCTCCACACGCACGACGAATGGGTGACCGCCTTCGAACGGGCGGGAGCCACGCTCGCTGACCTCGCCAACCGCGGCGCTCTCACCCGCGGTCTGCGCGCCGTCATCGCCCATCACGTGATCTTCCACGCCAATCGCGCCGGTCTCCTAAGGGACGACCAAAGCGCCTTGTCCAACATCGCACGAGAGGTAGTCATGGGAACGAGCGACAACACCGCATCGCCCGCCGAAACCACGGTCGGCGCCGATAGCGTCAGCGCGGTGAACGCCGAGACAATCGCCACCCCCACGGCGGACGCCGAGCGCCTCCGCAACGCCCTGGTCGACCAGCTCCGCGCGGATGGGCACGCCCACACGACCGCCGTCGAGACCGCGTTGCGGACCGTGCCCCGCCACGTGTTCGTGCCCGAAGCGTCACTCGAAGACGCCTACGCCAACGCACCGGTGCACATCAAGTACGACACCGACGGCACGTCCATCTCCTGCGCCTCCCAGCCAGGCGTCGTCGCCCTCATGCTGGACCAGCTCGACGCCCAGCCCGGCGGGCGCGTTCTCGAACTCGGCGCCGGCACCGGCTACAACGCCGCTCTGCTGGCCTACCTGGTCGGCGAGAGCGGGCACGTGACCACTCTGGACGTCGACGACGACCTCGTGGAGGGCGCCAGCGCACACCTCGCCGCCGCCGGGATCACCAACGTCGGGGCCGTGACCCGCGACGGGGCCCTCGGATACGCCGAAGGAGCGCCGTACGACCGGATCATCGCCACCGTGGGCGCGCACGGCGTACCGCACTCCTGGCTGCAGCAACTCGCCCCCGGCGGTCGGCTCCTCGTCCCCCAGCGCCTCAAGGGCAGCGTCTCCCGCTCCATCACCTACGAGCAGCGCTACGGCCGATGGGTGTCCCTCGGCAGCGAGATGAACACCTTCATGCCGCTCCGGCGCGGCATCGCAGACGACGACCGCCGAGTCATCCCACTCAGCGCGGACGGCACCGTCCGGCTCCAGGCCCCCGCCGGGCAGAACATCGACGCCGACGCCCTCGCCGGTGTCCTGGACCAGCCGCGCACCGAGGAATGGACCGGCATGACGGTCCGCGCCATGGAGTCGCCAGAATGGATGGAACTGTTCCTCACCTGCGCCCTTCCCTCCGGCCTGATCCGGATGCTGTTCCCCCAGAGCGCCAAGGGCGATCTGCTCACCGAGGACCCCTACCCCTCCTCAACCGCAGCCGTCGAAAAGGGCGCCGTCACCTACCTGGCGCGGCGCCTGTCGGAGGAGCAGACCCCCGAGGGCGGCAAGCTCTGGGAGTTCGGCGTCATCGGCCACGGTCCCGGCAGCGACGAACTGGCCGCGAGGGTCGCCGACGCCATCCGCACCTGGGACCGCGACTATCGCGATCGCGAAGCCACGTTTGAGATCCAGCCCCTTGACGCGCCTGCCATCGAGCAGCGCCCCGGCCTCTTTGCTCTCGACACCCCGCTGAACCGCATCGTCGTCGACTGGCGGTGACGCCCCAGGCATAGCGGACGGTGCCCGTCGGCGTACGGCCGACGGGCACCGTCGCCTCAGCAGTTCTCACTCACGCCCCCGGGGGATCCATGGACCCGCACGGACCCGTAGCCCAGCGCTTTCCACTCGTCGCCCGATTCCGGCCCGCCTGTCTGCCTCTGCCCGAGCGCGTGCGCGCGCTCGCCGACCTGGCCGACACCGCGGTGAAGAAGACCGACCAGGGGAGCGCATCGGCCGTCTACAACCAGGCCGCGCTCATCGCCTCCGATCTCGACCTTTCCGACCTCGCCCGCGAGATGTGCCACCAGCACGCCGCCGCCTACCTCCACGCCTGCCCCCTGCCCGGCATGAGCGCGATCCGGGGCCTGGAACCGGTCATCAATCTCGCCCGCCTCCAGATCCGTGCCGGCCGCGCCGATGAGGGACGTCAGCGACTGCTCGACCTGTATGAGGCCGTCGAGACGGGCGCGGCTGCTCGGTTCGACGGTGTCGCGGTACCGGCGGAGCTCACCGCGAGCGACGAAGACCGCCACGAGGTCCGCGCGTGGCTGTGGCGCGTACTCCTCGCCGACGGCACGCGCACACTCACCACCGAGGGACGCTGGGCCGAGGCCAAAGCGCACATCGAAGCCCACCGAGGCGTAGGCAAACGGATGCTCGACGGGCGCCAAGTCGCCATACTCGCCGCCCTCGTCGCGGGTGACACGGCATCGACCGCTGCTCTCCTCGCCGACACGTTGCCCGGCGATCCATGGGAGCAAGCCGTCACGGCATGTCTGACCGTCCTGTGCCGCCGCGCCGCCGGACAGCCAATCGACGGCCACCTGGCGGACTTGGCGACGACTTACTCCGAGAGGAAGACCGAACCCGGGATGACCGTCTTCGACATCCGGCTCGGACTTACCGTCCTTGACGCAATCGGTTCCGCCGAGGCGCCCGGCACGCGCCGCATCGTCGAGGAACTGCACCGCAAGACGACGGACGCCGAAGATGGCTACGCGGCCCGCGAGATCCTGGCGCACCCTCTGTTCGCCGCGCTCGCCACGGACCGGCAAGCACAGGAATGCCGCGCTCTGGTGCGTGCCTGCGCCCTCAGGGCAGGAACTGTCCCCGATGAGCTGCGAGGACAACTGACGGCTGCTCTATGTGCCAGCGACACCGTGATCCGGGAGAGTCTCGCGCGCCCCTTCGATCCCGAACGTACAACCCCTATGTCGAGAGCCTGATGGACGCACGAACCTGGGTGCCTTCGTGCAGTACAGGTAATGGGTTGACTGCTGCCCTGACTGTGGTTTGAGGTTGAACGGGAGATCACCGAACAGGGATTTGTATTTTGGCGAGAGCAGGGTACCGAGCGAGGAACCTCCGCCTGCCCTCATGGCCCAACTGGTACCCGAGGACTAATGGTTCAACCGACACTCGATCTTGTCCAGCATCCGCATGAGCAGGCTGGCGGTCATGACTGCTTCGGATGCCTCGGTTACGTCATCGAAAGAGACTTCCCGGTGCCCGGAAGGGTTGCGGAGTACGGCATACACGCCCCGGAAGAGCATCATGGTTCCGTCGACCTCACCGGAGGGCGCGGCGGGATCGGCAAGCGGGCCGCCAGACTTGAAAGCCTTGGTCATCAGGTCCGTGCCAAACGCGTCGTCTCCGAAGCCGGCCAACTGCCGCACGCGAACCTCGACGGCCTTCATCGAAACGAAGATGGCGTTTTCGTACTCGCCAATGAGGAACTGTCGCCGGGCCTTGGCTTCGATCAACGGGTGCAGATATTCTTGCAGGCGGTTGACGCTGCGCACGGTCGAAATATCTTGCGCAACGGATTCATGCCCGCGACGCGTCACAAACATGGCCTGCGGGTTGCTATCACCTGGCTTGTTAGCAAGCATCCCGTGCGACCACAACCATTGCACCGCCTCAGAAATGGCCCGCATGGCTTGGCCGCCGTTCGCCCTATAGTTCTCGTCGCGGGTGTAGCCCAAGCAGTAGTTGTACGAATTCCACTCGTTGCTCCGCATCATGTCCTCGAGGACATGCAGTGCCAGTTCGTCAACGGGCAAATCGACGGCGGCTTGCGCAGTGATAGTAATCATGACCCACATATTTCTATTTCCGTCCCGCAGTCGAGAACTGCGGAGCCTCCTGGCTGGAGCGGCATTGCACGGGCTACTGGCGAGCGTTAGGTGAGAGAGTGCGTTAGTCGCTCTCTGGAAGTCAGTAACTGTCATCCATCCTGGAGTCGGGGCGAAAAGATTGCTCCCGAATAGTGAGCTGCATATTTTCCATTCGCCATTTCTTCAATTCCTTTCGGGCGTCCTTGAGGGCGTCGCATTGGTCGCTAGAAAGATAGAATTTGGAAGGACTAGACCACCTTGCATACCCGGCTAATAAGCTCTAGCTCCGGAGGCCGCTGTGTCTACTTGTCCCCGACAAACGGGCTCGCGTGGTTGAACCCGTCGGCAGAAAGAGCAGACTCAGTGCTGCTGTAGCGGGCAGGAGACCACTCAGGAAGACGCAGCTCGCCATCAGTGCGCCGATCTGTGAAATACGCTCCTTCGAGTCCCTCGCCAGGTTGCGAACCGATGTACACTTCTGCCGCACCCTTGTGCCGCTCGCTACGGTCACGCACACCGGGTCGAGGGGTGTTGACGTATTGCCAGCTAAGCCGCCATCGACCATCAGCATCGTGGATTAGCTTGGCGTGCTCAGAAATCGACTTCGACTCTCCAGTGAACAGAGTAACCGTCCACTTAGAAGCCGACTGGGAGATGTAAATTGCCGTCGAAATCGGGGGAACGCTCGCACCGTCCGGATGGACGTAAGAGGAGACGAGCTCACCACGCCACGTTCCGGCCACCAACGGCACGCCCGTGAAATACCGCACGGCTTTCCACTTCCAGATAAAGCGTTCCCAGAGGGTGAACACAAGTGCGGCAACTGTGCCAGCGACGGAGTAGATACGGAGCGGCACCTGTGAAAAGCCCTGGCCGGCGAGCAGCGCAAGCGTCAGCCACACGAGAGCGGCAATACCAATGCCGATGCGAACCTTGATGTTTTCCATCAGCTGTTAAGCCCCAGGTTCTGCCACGCCTTGAGCGTCAGTTCGTGCGCGTCTTCCATAGACCACTTCTGTCCAGGACCGAACAGAGGCTTGATGTCATTCGGCTCGTGCCAGTCTTCAGTGGAGGCGCCGGGCTTGGTCTGGTTCCAAATGTGTCGAATAACATGCGTGATGTCATCGGTGAGCGGTGTCAGACCTCCATGATTAAAGTGTCCATCTGGTGTGCAGTAAACCAGGCACTCCATGAAGTAGCTTGGAAGTGCCTCAATTTCATCGACTGCCACAAGATCGTTTTCCACGCGCTTGAGGATGCGCACCATCTGCTTGTAGCGCATTCCGGTGCGGTTATTCTTGGCCACCCCGTTGGTATACTGCTGCTCGGGGTAGTTAATAACCCACTCGCCGTTCGTGCGCCGCGTTGTGGTTCCCTCGAAGTGCTGGATCCTTCCCATGGTGTCGTAGTAGTATTTCCAGTGTTCAAACGAAGGCACGACGTCAGCCTTGACGCGACCGCCATTCTCGGCAATCTCGATAGCCGTAGAACCTGACGTGTCGCAGTCGCTGCCGTATGCGGCGCGCATGGCTTTCTCTAGCTCCGCACGGAACTCGGCCCCGTCGTAGTGCTTGCTCGTGATCGGATGACGCGCAATCTTGTCTGCTGGACGCAAGGCGTCGTCGTTGAAGTAGTGAAACCCCTTGTGGATTACTGCGATATCAACGTCGCTGTCGGCACGGACGTTGGTATTATTTTTGTACGAGCCCTTCGGCAAGAACCTAATGCCGATGCCATCGAAGCCACTCCAGCCCTCTACTGCCTTGCGTACCATGCGCTCGGCACGTTCCTGCTTGTCTTGCTCGGTGTTGCGGGACGGAGCCTTGTAGCGCGTCAACTTGTCTTCCAGTGTGGTCATGCCTAGTTCCCCGTTCTTACGTTTCTTGCGCAGCCTGTGTGTTGAGCGGGCCCCAGATCGGGGCGCGGTACACAACCAAGCTAGCTGTCGGCACTGACAGTTGCTCACGCTCCGTCAGGCAGCAGCCAGACATAGCAGTCAAGTCGTCAGCCTCCGTGACCGTTCGTGCTCACTTCTGGTCCTTCTTGGCCGACTGCATCTCCTGGTCCAGCACCCACACCAACGCCACCCCTCTCTTGGGAAACGTCCAGCCTGGATAGGCCGCTTGAACGTTCAGTGATGGCTCGGCTGCGCTCAGTTGTGAGATCCGTTGCTATCGAGGACCGGACAGGTAGTCCAAAACGTTGATGTGCCGGATACCGCAATCGCGGTACCAAATTTCAGCTTGAAGTCCTTGGTCGGTTGAGACTGCTGCGGATCGGCAGCGGCTTGCCGTCAACGGGGACACTCACCAGCTCGAAGGCTTCAGGCGATGCTTCGGTCAGACCATTGAGCCCCCTCAGCCTGGACTCCGATCGGGTGGCGCAGGCTGCCGTGTCGTTGAGGGAGGTGTTTGACGTGATCAGTGGCGTCGCGCCCGCGGCTGCTGCAGGACTGTGAGGGTGGCTGTCGCGTGCACCGGAACTTGGGGGCTCTGTGCTCGGCTGCGGGCCTGTGCTGCGCGGGCCGGTGCGCTTGGTGCCGGCCTTGCGCTGAGTCGCTGTACGCGCCAGGTCAGCACCCGTGCGGGGCGGCGGGCGTCGTCCAGGGCGCGCTGGTCGGCGACCTGCTGGAGAAGCCGTTCCGGGTCGTGTCCGGCTGCTTCTGCCTCGGCGAGGGCGGTGGTGAGAGCCGCGAAAGCGGGGTCTTCGATGATCTGCTCCGCATGGTCGGGCACGACTTGGCGTAGACGGCGGATCTGCCGCTCCACGGCCTGTTGGGGTGGCTGGCGCTGCGCGAGGGCAGCCAGGGGCGCGGCTGCGGCTTGGTCGTAGGCAGCCTGGAGGTGGAGCAGTGTCTGCTGGGCGGCGGCGACTTGCTGGTCGTGTTGGCGGAGCTGGTGCCAGCGGGCAGCGGCAATGACCATGAGGATCGCCGCGTCCAGGAACATCGCCAGGACGGCGCTGTCCTTGGGGGCGGGCTCGCGGACCATCGCCCGTACTGCGCCGCGCAGTGCGCGGGCGTGGTGGTGTTCGGCCCGGATGCGGGAGCGGGTGGCACGCTCGAACGCGCTGGCTGCCTCTCGGAGTTGGGGCCGCAGGGCCTGAGGTGCAAGGAGGGGGAGTGCGTCGAGGGCTTCGCCGAAGGCGGCGAGGTGGGCCTGGGAGGCTTCGTCGTCCGGCTGGTCGAGGTGGTGGGGGATGCGTTCGGCGGCGGCTGTGGCCTGGTGCCAGGGGTTGGGCCTGCGTCGGCCGGGCTGGTTGGTCGGCCGCGGCTCGATGTTCTCCAGGCGTTTCTGGATCCTGGGGAAGGACAGGTCCGGGGCGTCCGTACGCTCCAGGACAGCGGCCTTGAAGTGTCGACGATCGAGGGCATCTTCGACATCCTCTCCAGCATCCTCGGTGCGGCCGTGGAGGACGGGCTGCTGCCGAAGAACCCCTGCAAGCCGAAGTCGGTCAAGCTGCCGACGGCGACCAAGAAGAAGATCATCCCTTGGTCGTTGGAGCGCGTACGTGCGGTAGTCGCCGGACTTCCGAAGCGCTTCCAGGCCGGTGGCAATCTCGCCTTCGGCTGCGGCCTGCGCCAGGGCGAGGTGTTCGGCTTCGCAGTCGACGACATCGACTTCAAGGGCGGCTGGATCCACGTCAACCGCCAGGTGCGGCTAGTCGGTACGAAGCCCGTCTTCGCCCTGCCCAAGGGCAACAAGATCCGGTCAGTGCCCCTGCCGGCCCAACTTGCCGCCACTCTCAAGGCCCACATGAAGGAGTTCCCACCCGTCGTCGTCACGCTGCCCTGGGCCAAGCCGGACGGCGAACCGAAGACCTTCCGCCTCCTCTTCGTCGACGAGAAGAGTCGGGCGTACAACCGCAGCGTTTTCAACATGGGTGCCTGGAAGCTCGCCCTGGCCGCCGGCGTGATCCCTCCGCGCGAGCGCGGCGCGCGCTACCTCCAGGCGGCTCCGGAAGACGGCATGCACGCCCTCCGGCACGCCTACGCCTCCGTACTCCTGGACGCGGGGGAGAGCATCAAGGCGCTCTCCGAGTACCTCGGCCACTCGGACCCCGGCTTCACGCTGCGCACGTACACGCACCTGTTGCCGTCCAGCGAGACCCGTACCCGCAAGGCGATCGACGACGCCTTCACGGAAACGGAAGCCGAGGCGGAAGACGACGGCGACCCGCCCGCAGCCCAGGGCACATCAGTGCCCCCACCAAAACCCATGTGCCCTCAATGTGCCCTGGCCGCCTGACGGCCCCTCCGGGACATGGAAAAGGCGAGGTCCGAAGACCCCGCCCGCCACCAGTGAAACCCCAGGTCAGGGCCACACCAAGCAATACGGCTGATGCCCCGCCTCATGCAGCCGATGGCTGAAGTCCTGCCACTCGTGCAGCAGCTGGTACACGTTGAACGCGTCCCGCGGCCCGCCGCGGTCCGGGACCGTCGACCAGATGAAGGCTGCCGCGCCGACCGCTTCCTCGCCGATGTCGCGCAGGGGGTCGACGACCGTCATGGGGAGTTTCACGACCGCGTAGTCGGGGTGGAGGACGACGAGCTCCAGCGGGGGCACCTTGTGCAGGGGGACGCCCTCGATGCCGGTGAGGACCATCGCGGCCATCGTCTCCGGCTTGATCTTGGTGAACATGCCGTTCATGCCGAGTTCGTCGCCGCCGAGTTCCTCGGGGCGCATCGAGATCGGGACCCGGGCCGCGGTCGCGCCGTCCGGAGCGCCGAAGTACTTGTACGTCACCCCCACCCGACCACCGTTCCCGCTCCCCGCCCGGAGTCGGTCGACCGTACGGTCGAGCCGCTCGGACTCACTCGGTACACCAGGGGCACCAGGGACGCCCTGTGTCTGACGTGCTTCGTTGGCTTCCTCCGCGTCGCGCCGGTGCTTTCCCCGCCGGGCACGTCGAGGACCCATGCCGTCGGTCCCCTCGCCCAGTCCGCCACCGCGATGCATATCTCCACCCGACTGCTTTTCTAGGACGCGCGGACCCCGCCGCGCAACCCGATCATCGTGTCAGTGACCTCCCCCACGGCCGCACGCCGAAACGTGCGCTGAAACACCTGTCCGCAGGATCTTCGCAGCCCCTCGACTCGCTGTCGGTGTGAGCTACGTCTATCAGACTCAGTCCGTTTCAGTTTCGCAGATGAAGAACGCTCCGTGACCGGCCTGCCGGGGCCGGGCGGGCACGGCACGGGCCCCGCCGTCCTCGGGCGCCCCTGGCCTACCCTGATGAGGTCACTGGCAACCGGAGTCCGAGAAGTCGGAGAAGTCGCAGGTCATGAGCGAACTGCCCTATTCATACGAAGCGTCTGCCTCACAGGCGCTGTTCGACCGTGCGGCCGTCGTCACGCCGGGCGGCGTGAACTCCCCGGTGCGCGCCTTCCGCGCCGTCGGCGGCACGCCCCGGTTCATGGTGTCCGGCACCGGCCCGTACCTGACGGACGCGGACGGCCGGGAGTACGTCGACCTCGTCTGTTCCTGGGGCCCCATGATCCTCGGGCACTCGCACCCCGAGGTGATCGCCGCCGTCCAGGACGCCGTCTCGCGCGGTACGTCCTTCGGGACGCCCGGTGAGGGCGAGGTCACGCTCGCCGAGGAGATCGTCGCGCGGGTCGAGCCCGTCGAGCAGGTCCGGCTGGTGTCCAGCGGGACCGAGGCCACGATGTCCGCGATCCGGCTCGCCCGCGGGTTCACCCGGCGCTCCAAGGTGATCAAGTTCGCCGGCTGCTACCACGGCCACGTCGACTCGCTGCTCGCCGCGGCCGGGTCCGGCGTCGCCACCTTCGCCCTGCCCGACACGCCCGGCGTCACGGGCGCCCAGGCCGGCGACACGATCGTCCTGCCGTACAACGACCTGGAGGCCGTGCAGGAGGCCTTCCACCGGCACCCCGGTGAGATCGCCTGCGTCATCACCGAGGCCTCGCCGGGCAACATGGGCGTCGTACCGCCGCTGCCCGGCTTCAACCAGGGACTCAAGGACGCCTGCCAGAACAACGGCGCCCTCTACATCTCCGACGAGGTCATGACCGGGTTCCGGACCAGCCGCGCGGGCTGGTTCGGGATCGACGGGGTCAGGCCCGACCTGATGACCTTCGGCAAGGTCATGGGCGGCGGTTTCCCGGCCGCGGCGTTCGGCGGCCGGGCCGACGTGATGGCGCACCTCGCGCCCGCCGGGCCCGTCTACCAGGCCGGCACCCTCTCCGGGAACCCGGTCGCCACCGCCGCCGGTCTCGCCCAGCTCCGGCTCCTCGACGACGCCGCGTACGCGAAGATCAACGCCGTCTCCGAGCAGATCCAGGCGCTGGTGTCGGACGCCCTGTCCAAGGAGGGCGTCGCGCACACGCTGCAGAGCGCCTCCAACATGTTCTCCGTCTTCTTCACGGACCGTCCCGTCCGCAACTACGAGGACGCCAAGGCGCAGGAGTCGTACCGCTTCACCGCCTTCTTCCACTCGCTGCTGGCGAACGGCGTGTACCTGCCGCCCTCGTCGTACGAGTCCTGGTTCGTGTCCACGGCCCACGACGAACGGGCCGTCCAGCGCATCGCCGACGCCCTTCCGGCGGCGGCCCGAGCGGCTGCGGAGGCCACCGCGTGAGCACCGACAACAGCAAGGACCTGACCGTCGTCCACCTGATGCGGCACGGCGAGGTCGCCAACCCGGACGGCATCCTGTACGGCCGTCTGGCCGGCTACCACCTCTCCGACCTGGGCCGGCGCATGGCCGACCGGGTCGCCGAGCACCTCGCCTCCCGTGACGTGACCTACGTCTGCGCCTCCCCGCTGGAGCGGGCGCAGGAGACGGCGACGCCGATCGCGAAGGCGCACGGGCTCGACATCGCCACCGACGCGCGGCTCATCGAGGCCGGCAACGTGTTCCAGGGCAAGACCTTCGGCGTCGGTGACGGGGCGCTGCGCCGGCCCGGGAACTGGCGGCACATCTACAACCCGATCAAGCCGTCCTGGGGCGAGGCGTACGTCGACCAGGTGGTGCGCATGATGGGCGCGCTGGACGCGGCGAAGGACAAGGCGCGCGGCCATGAGGCGGTGCTCGTCAGCCACCAGCTGCCGATCTGGATCGTGCGGTCCTACGTCGAGCGGCGGCGGCTGTGGCACGACCCGCGCAAGCGGCAGTGCACGCTCGCCTCGCTGACGTCGTTCACGTACCAGGGCGACACGATCGTCTCCGTCGGCTACTCCGAGCCCGCCCGTGACCTGGTCCCGCCGCACCTGCTGGCCGGCGCCAAGCCCGTGAAGGGGAAGGGCAAGGCCTTCGGCGCCTGAGCCTCGCGCGTCGGGGCCTGAGCCTCGCGCGTCGGGGCCTGAGCCTCGCGCGTCGGGGCCTGAGCCTCGCGCGTCGGGGCCGGCCTCGCCCGGTCATCGGAGTGGGCCTCGCGCGCCGGAGCCGGCCTCGCGCGCCGGAGCCGGCCTCGCGCGCCGGAGCCGGGCGCGCCCGGTTTCCCGTAACCGCTTGCTGCCACCGCGCCCCGTCCCGGCCCCGCCCCCTGTTACGTAATACGTACAAATGATCGGAACCTCCCTGTTCGACGCGTCCTCTGACTGGGTGACCAACAGAGCACGCGACGAACGGGGATGCCATGCGCACTCTCACCCGCAGGGGAGCACTCGGACTGGGCGCGGGGGCCGCGGCAGCCGCCGGACTCGCGGGCTGCGGCACCTTCACCGGGTCGGACGACCCGAGCCCCGGCGGCGGCAAGGGCGGGACCGGCAAGGGTGGGTCGGCCTCCCCGAAGCCCACGGCCACCGCACGGCCGATCGGTGACGGCTCCACCTCCTTCACCGGGAAGCAGCCGCACCAGCCGGAGAAGCCCGTGCCCCTGGAGCCGGGTCAGGAGCCGCCCCAGTTCGTCGTCTTCTCGTGGGACGGGGCGGCCGAGGTGGGAAACGGTCTCTTCCCGCGTTTCCTCGACCTCGCCAAGGAGCACGGCGCGGCCATGACCTTCTTCCTCTCCGGGCTCTACCTCCTGCCCGAGTCCAAGAAGCGGCTCTACGACCCGCCCAACAACCCCCGCGGCGCTTCCGACATCGGTTACCTCACCGACGACCACGTCAAGGCGACGCTGATCAACGTCCGCCGTGCCTGGCTCGAGGGCCATGAGATAGGAACCCACTTCAACGGGCACTTCTGCGCCGGTTCCGGGTCCGTCGGCAACTGGACCGGTAGCCAGTGGCGCAACGAGATCGACCAGGCCAAGTCGTTCGTCAAGGAGTGGCGCACCAACACCGGGTGGACCGACCTGCCCGCGCTGCCCTTCGACTACGACAAGGAACTCGTCGGCGCCCGCACGCCCTGCCTCCTCGGCCAGGACAAGCTGCTGCCCACCGCCCGCTCCCTCGGCTGGCGCTACGACGCCTCCTCGCCCGGCGGCCGTCAGGTCTGGCCCGACAAGAAGCAGGGCATGTGGGACCTGCCGTTGCAGCAGATACCGTTCCCCGGCCGTGGCTTCGAGGTCCTGTCGATGGACTACAACATGCTCGCCAACCAGTCGGTCAACTCGACGAAGGCGCCCAGCCACAACTACCCGGGCTGGCGCAAGCAGTCGGCGCAGGCGTACATCCAGGGCTTCCGCCGGGCGTTCGAGACGAACCGCGCGCCCTTCTTCGTCGGCAACCACTTCGAGCAGTGGAACGGCGGCATCTACATGGACGCCGTCGAGGAGGCGTTCAAGCACATCGCGCGCGAGAAGGAGAAGGGCGCGGACGTGCGCCTGGTCTCCTTCCGGCAGTTCGTCGACTGGATCGACGTGCAGAAGCCGGAGATCCTCGCCAAGCTGCGCACACTGGACGTGGGGCAGGAACCGGCCGGTGGCTGGAAGACGTTTCTCGCGGGGGCCTCCGGGACCGCCGGCGCCGGTACCGCGTCGAGTTCCGCGAACGCTGCCTGAAATGCGGTTTTCTGCCCGCAAGGGGGGTGCCCAAGATCCCCGGAACGGGCATGCGAAACTTTTCACATGAGTGCCGCCAGCCGCACCCCCTTGTCCGCCGCCGTAGCCGTCGCCACGGCGTTGCTGTTGTCCGCCTGTACCTCCGGAGGCGTCTCCGGCGGGGGCGGTGACACCAACTTCATCATGGGCAAGGACGGCATCTCGACCGTCGAGAAGGGCGAGCGGGACCCGGCTCCGGACCTGTCCGGCAAGACCATCGACAACAAGCAGCTGGCGGTCTCCTCCTTCAAGGGCAAGGTCGTCGTCCTGAACGTGTGGGGATCCTGGTGCGCCCCCTGCCGGGCCGAGGCTCCCAACTTCCAGAAGGTCTCCACCGACCTGAAGGCGCAGGGCGTGCAGTTCGTCGGCATCAACGTCGCCGACGCCAAGGAGTCGAGCGCCCTCGCCTTCGAGAAGACGTACGGCGTCACCTACCCGAGCCTGTACGACCCGAGCAGCAGGCTGATGCTCCGGTTCAAGAAGGGCACACTGAACCTCCAGGCGATCCCCTCCACGCTCGTCCTCGACCGGGAAGGGAAGATCGCGGCCCGCTCCCTGGCCGCGCTCAGCGAGGAGAAACTGCGCTCCATGATCGACCCGGTCCTCGCGGAGAAGTGACGTGAGCACGGTCACCACCCTCGCGGCGGAGGGCTACAACGGCACGGTCCTCAACGGAGCCCTGCTGGTCGCCCTGCCCGTCGCCCTGCTCGGCGGACTCATCTCCTTCTTCTCGCCCTGCGTCCTGCCGCTCGTGCCCGGCTACCTGTCGTACGTCACCGGTGTCGCGGGCACCGATCTGGCCGAGGCCCGGCGCGGCCGGATGGTCGCCGGCGCCTCACTCTTCGTGCTCGGCTTCACGGCGGTGTTCGTCTCCAGCGGAGCCCTCTTCGGCTTCTTCGGCGACACCCTCCAGGCCAACAGCGGTGTCCTGTCCAAGGTGCTGGGCGTGCTCATGATCCTCATGGGCGTCTTCTTCATGGGCCTGATGCCCTGGATGACCCAGCGGGAGTTCCGCTTCCACCGCAGGCCCGTCGCCGGACTGGCGGGCGCCCCGCTGCTCGGCGCGCTGTTCGGCATCGGCTGGACCCCCTGCATCGGCCCCACCCTGGCCTCCGTGCTCGCCCTGTCCTCGCAGCAGTCGAGCGCGGGCCGCGGTGCCATACTGACCGTCGCCTACTGCCTCGGCCTCGGTCTGCCGTTCGTGCTCGCCGCGGTCGCCTTCCGTAAGGCGCTCGGCACCTTCGCCTGGGTCAAGCGGCACTACGTGTGGGTCATGCGCGTCGGCGGCGTGATGATGATCGGGACCGGTGTGCTGCTGCTGACCGGCGCGTGGGACTACCTCGTGCAGGACCTGCAGTCCTGGTCCAACGGCTTCACCGTGGGGATCTGATCGATGAACAAGACCACAGCCGACGAGCCCACCACGGCCCCCGACGACCAGGGACTCGACGCCGCAGGCTCCCAGCTGTCCACGGCCCCCACCGACACCCTCGCCAGTGGGCCAGGCCTGGGCCTGATCGGCTGGGCCCGCTGGTTCTGGCGCCAGCTGACCTCCATGCGGGTGGCGCTGCTGCTCCTGCTGCTGCTGGCGCTCGGCGCGATCCCCGGCTCGCTGATCCCGCAGACCGGCAGCGACGAGACGAAGGTCGCCGACTTCCGCGCGGCGCACGAGACGCTCGCGCCGCTCTACGACCGGCTCGGGCTGTTCCACGTGTACAGCTCGGTGTGGTTCTCCGCGATCTACATCCTGCTGTTCGTCTCCCTCGTCGGCTGCATCGTGCCCCGCACCTGGCAGTTCGTGGGCCAGCTGCGCGGCCGTCCGCCGGGCGCGCCCAAGCGGCTGACCCGGCTGCCCGCGTACACGACGTGGCAGACGCGGGCCGCGCCCGAGGAGGTCCGCGAGGCCGCCCTCGCGTTGCTGAGGAAGCGCCGTTTCCGGGCCCACCTGGCCGGTGACGCCGTGGCCGCCGAGAAGGGTTACCTCCGTGAGGTCGGCAACCTCGCCTTCCACATCGCGCTGATCGTGATGCTGACCTCCTTCGCCTGGGGCCAGCTCTTCAAGTCCGAGGGAAACAAACTCCTCGTCGAGGGAAGCGGTTTCTCCAACACCCTCATCTCCTACGACGACTTCAAGTCCGGCAATCTCTTCAGCGTCGACGACCTGACGCCGTTCAGTTTCTCCCTGGACGAGTTCACCGGCACGTACGAGGCGAGCGGCCCCAACAAGGGCACCCCCCGTACCTACGAGGCCGCCCTCACCTACAGCGTCGGCGCCTACGGCAAGGCCCGGAAGACGACCGTCCAGGTCAACCACCCGCTGGAGATCGGCGACTCCAAGGTCTACCTCACCGCCCACGGCTACGCCCCGGTCGTCACCGTCCGGGACGGCAGGGGCAAGGTCGTCTTCAGCAACGCCGTACCGCTGCTGCCCCTCGACTCCAACGTCACCTCCTCCGGAGTGGTGAAGGTTCTCGACGGTTACAAGAACGCCCAGGGCGTCACCGAACAGCTCGGCTTCCAGGCCTTCTTCCTGCCGTCCTACGTCAAGGGCATGGAGACCGCCTCCACCTTCCCGGCCCTGCTCAACCCCGTACTGAACCTCGCGCCCTACCACGGCGACCTCGGCGTCGACTCGGGCATCCCGCAGAGCGTGTACCAGCTCGACAAGACCCACATGAAGGCGTTCGAGGACGCCAAGAAGCTCCAGCTGAGGGAGAACCTCAAGCCGGGCGAGACCATGACCCTCCCGAACGGGGCCGGCACGGTCACCTACGAGGGCACCAGGGAATGGGCGAACTTCCAGGTCACCCAGCAGCCCGGCAGCGGCTGGGCGCTGGGCGGCGCGATCGCCGCGATCTTCGGCCTGGCCGCCTCCCTGTTCATCCAGCGCCGCCGGGTGTGGGTGCGCGCGGTGCGCCGCGCCGACGGCGTGACGGTCGTCGAGATGGCCGGGCTCGGCCGCAGCGAGTCCGCGAAGGTGCCCGAGGAACTCGGCGAGCTGGCCGGGATCCTGTACGACCGGGCTCCCGGAGCGCCCGAGGACGACGCAGACACCCCCGAATCCCCCGACAC
>NZ_JARGEF010000250.1:0-11946 GCF_033794725.1 Streptomyces sp. ID05-39B
TTTGGGTTTTTTTCCTTTTTTGTGGGCTCGGAGATTGTTATAAGGGAAAGGGGTGGGTGTTGCACGGTGGGCGCGCGCGGTAACCGCTTACGCAGGGTTGCGGACGGGGTAGCGGCTTACGCGCGAGTTGCGGGTGGGTAACCGCCTTCGACCGGTTTCGATTGAGTGAGCGCTTACCTGCTGTGCGACGCGCTGCTGTGTACGGACGGTCCGGTGCGGACGTTGGTCGACCTTGCGCTCGCGCCTGACCCTCGAACGACAGGCTCAGTCCGCGACCGCCCGCTCCCCAGCCGGGCGCCTGCGCCACGCGCGCTCGGTGAGCGACGGCGGCTGCCAGGCACCGTCGGCCTGATAGAGATCGGCGCCAGGAGCCACGATGTCGTCGATACGGTCGAGCACCGCGTCGTCGAGCAGCAGGTCAGCTCCCTTCAGTAGCGAGGCGAGGTGGTCCATGGTGCGCGGACCGATGATCACCGACGTGACGGCCGGGTGCGCCAACGGAAAGGCGACGGCAAGTTCCGGCAGGGTGCAGCCCACTTCCTCGGCGAGAGTGACGAGTTGCTCGACGGCAGCGAGCTTCGCGGCGTTGCCCGGGACGGCTGGGTCGAAGCGGTGCGGAGTGTGCTTGGCGCGGCCGGTGGTGAGGTCGACGGGTCGGCCCTCGCGGTAGGCGCCGGACAGAAATCCCGAGGCGAGCGGTGACCAGGTCAGCACTCCCATGCCCAGGCGCTGCGCGGTGGGCAGCACGGACCGTTCGATGCCGCGCGCGAGAATCGAGTACGGCGGCTGCTCCGTGCGCAGCCGCATCAGTCCGCGCCGCTCCGCCACGTGGTGAGCCTCGACGAGGTCCTCGGCGGGGAACGTGGAGCAGCCGAACATCCGGATCTTGCCTGCCCTGACCAGGTCACTGAGGACGGACAGCGTCTCTTCGATGTCGGTGGTGTGGTCAGGACGGTGCACCTGGTAGAGGTCGATCCAGTCCGTGTCCAGGCGCCGCAGACTGTCCTCGACGGCCTTGAGGATCCAGCGGCGCGAATTGCCGCTGCGGTTGCGTCCCTCCCCCAGCGGAAAGTGCACCTTCGTGGCGAGCACGACGTCGTCGCGTCTGCCTTTGAGCGCCTTGCCGACGATCTCCTCGCATTCGCCGGCCGAGTACATGTCGGCGGTATCCACGAAGTTGATGCCGGCGTCGAGCGCAGCGTGGATGACGCGTGCGCTGTCCTCGTGGTCGGGGTTGCCGACGGCACCGAACATCATTGTGCCAAGGCAGTGGGTGCTGACCTCGATGCCGGTCTTACCAAGGACTCGATAGCGCATACCGGTGCTCCGTCGCAGGCGAGGGGGGGGGGTTGGAAGCGTCACTCTAGGACTTGGAGTGCACTTGACGGCAAGGGCTCGGGGAGGTTCAGCGGGCCGCGTCGGTCAGTGGCGCCCAAGGCGGTCGCCACCACCCTCGCAGCAGCTGCCGGAAGATCCTGGCCCTGCCGTTCGGTTGGCCGTCTGTCGACGCGGCTCTCGGAAGCGCAACGGTGCTTCCACCGCAAGCCCAGCCCCTGGGACCACTTCTGACGAACATTCATATCCCGATCAACACCCTGGTGCCACCGGACTCGTGCCTCCGGGGCCAGAGAAACTGTTCAGAGCCACCCAACGTCGCGGCCACGAAGCCGGCATGTTGGATTACGGCATGGTGAGACGAAAGAAGGAGAAGAAGAAGCGGCCAACCTTTGGCATGCCGAAGGGAATCGTCCTGCTGGCGACGCCGGACGGGTGGCGCCATGGCGTTCTCACTGTGGAAGGTGGAATGCTCTGCGGGCGCCTCACCGACGTGCCGATCAACGCTGACCCCCACGAGGCGCGGACCGCCGCGGCCCTCATGGTGACGGGACTCGCACGCGACTTCCACGGCACCGACGTCGAAGTGACCTGGGGTCCACCCCAGGAACCCCGGTCCTGGACCGGCCAAGTCACCCCCGTTACCGGGGACGCGACCGTCCTGTCCGACGGCAGAGGTTAAACGACACTTACGTCTTGTTGGTGAAGGCGTAACCGCTTACATCAGGATTCTTGTCGGTAACCGCTTACGCGGGATTGCGCGCGAGTCATCGCTTACATACCGTCTCGGGCAGGCAATCGCTTACATAGCGTCTCGGGGCAGGTAATCGATTACGACCGGATGGTCCGCGGCCCCGTCACCTCGGCGCCCAGGGCGGTCACCCGGCGGCGCAGCTCGCGGTCGGCGGTGACGACGAGGCGGGGGCGGTCACCCGCCAGGGCCACCAGGTCGACGATGTGGTCGTCACCGCTGCCGGGTGCCGACTCCACCCGTACGCCGGGAACCGGTTCCACACCGCGTGCGGCGCCCTCCACGACCAGGACGACCTCCACGGCCCCCGAGCGCCCCGGCAGCCCTTCGGAGGCCAGCCTGTCCCGCAGCCGCTCCGCGGCCCCTCGCCGGTCGCGCCACCATCCGTCGGGCACCGACCCCACCACGTTCGCGGCGTCGACGATCACGAGCAGCGGGCTGTCGGCGTCGTCCATGGCGCCCAGGGTGCCATGGACGACCCGCTCCGGACGACCTGCCCCGGACGACCTGCCCGCGTGAGGGCGACCCGAGGGGGCCGCTCGCCCGGGACCACGAGGACCGGTTGGTCGCGGTGAGCCTGTCCGCCTCGTCCGGGCGACTCCTCGTGGTCCCGGGCGAGGACGAAATGGGACCGGCGCTCATGGCGTGGCGGGAGGTCTGCCCGGCCGGGCCACGCGACGACCGGCGACGAGAAGAGGGCCTGCGCCGACCGGCGCAGGCCCTCTCCCTACTACGCGTGCGTGTACGCGTATGTGTCCGTACTACGCCGGGATCGACGCCACGCCCGGAGCCAGGAACCTCTTGCCGTTCACCCGCTCCGACACACCCTCACGGTCCAGGTACGGCGTGATGCCGCCCAGGTGGAAGGGCCAGCCGGCACCGGTGATCAGGCACAGGTCGATGTCCTGCGCCTCGGCGACGACGCCCTCGTCGAGCATGAGCCCGATCTCCTGCGCCACCGCGTCCAGAACACGCGCCCGCACCTGCTCCTCGGTGAGGACGGTGTCGCCCTGCTTCAGCAGCGCGGCGACCTCCGGGTCCAGCTCGGGCTTGCCGCTGTCGTAGACGTAGAAACCGCGCTTGCCGGCTTCCACGACCGCCTTGAGGTTCGGCGAGACCGTGAAACGGTCCGGGAACGCCCGGTTGAGCGTTTCCGAAACGTGCAGGCCGATGGCCGGACCGACCAGCTCCAGGAGGACCAGCGGGGACATCGGCAGGCCGAGCGGTTCCACCGCCTTTTCCGCGACCTCGACCGGGGTGCCCTCGTCGATGACGTTCTGCACCTCGCCCATGAAACGGGTCAGAATGCGGTTCACCACGAACGCCGGAGCGTCCTTCACCAGAACCGCGGTCTTCTTCAGCTTCCTGGCGACGGCGAAGGCGGTGGCCAGCGACGCGTCGTCGGTCGCCTCGCCCCGCACGATCTCCAGCAGCGGCAGGATCGCGACCGGGTTGAAGAAGTGGAAGCCCACGACCCGCTCGGGGTTCTTCAGCTTCGACGCCATCTCGGTGACCGAGAGGGACGAGGTGTTGGTGGCGAGGATGGCGTGCGCCGGGGCCACCGCCTCGACCTCGGCGAACACCTGCTGCTTGACGCCGATCTCCTCGAAAACGGCTTCGATGATGAAGTCCGCGTCGGAGAAGCCCTCGGCCTTGTCCAGCACACCGCTCACCAGCGCCTTGAGGCGGTTGGCCTTGTCCTGGTTGATACGGCCCTTGCCGAGCAGCTTGTCGATCTCGGCCTGGACGTAGCCCACACCCTTGTCGACGCGCTCCTGGTCGATGTCGGTCAGCACGACCGGCACCTCCAGACGGCGCAGGAACAGCAGGGCGAGCTGCGAGGCCATCAGGCCCGCGCCCACCACGCCGACCTTGGTGACCGGGCGGGCCAGGTTCTTGTCCGGCGCACCGGCGGGACGCTTGCCGCGCTTTTGCACCAGGTTGAACGAGTAGATGCCGGCGCGCAGTTCGCCGCCCATGATCAGGTCGGCGAGAGCCTGGTCCTCGGCGTCGTAGCCCTGCTGGAGGTCGCCGTTCTTCGCGGCGGCGATGATGTCGAGGGCGCGGTAGGCGGCCGGGGCCGCGCCGTGCACCTTGCTGTCCGCGATGAAGCGGCCCTTGGCGACGGCCTGGTCCCAGGCCTCGCCGCGGTCGATCACCGGACGGTCGACGACGATCTCGCCCCTGAGGACGGACGCCGTCCAGATCAGCGACTGCTCCAGGAAGTCCGCGCCCTCGAACAGGGCGTCGGCGATGCCCAGTTCGTGTACCTGCGCGCCCTTGAGCTGCTTGTTCTGGTTGAGCGAGTTCTCGATGATCACCTGGACGGCACGCTCGGCGCCGATCAGGTTCGGCAGCAGGGTGCAGCCGCCCCAGCCGGGGACCAGACCAAGGAAGACCTCGGGGAGCGAGAAGGCGGGCAGGGCCGCGGACACCGTGCGGTAGGTGCAGTGCAGACCGACCTCGACGCCGCCGCCCATGGCCGCGCCGTTGTAGTACGCGAAGGTCGGCACGGCCAGGCCCGACAGGCGCTTGAAGACCTCGTGGCCGCCCTTGCCGATGGCGAGCGCGTGCTCGTGCTCCTTCAGCAGTTCGACACCCTTGAGGTCGGCGCCGACCGCGAAGATGAACGGCTTGCCGGTGACGCCGGCACCGACGATCTCGCCGGCCGCGGCCTCCTTCTCGACCTGGTCGACGGCGGTGTTCAGGTTCGCCAGCGACTGCGGGCCGAAGGTGGTCGGCTTGGTGTGGTCCAGGCCGTTGTCAAGGGTGATCAGGGCGAAGCGCCCGGCACCCTGCGGCAGGTCGAGATGGCGTACGTGCGCCGACGTGACGACCTCGTCCGGGAACAGCTCGGCCGCACCCTTCAACAGCTCAGCGGTGGTGCTCACTTGTCCCCCTCGAAGTGCGGGTTCTCCCAGATGACCGTCGCGCCCATGCCGAAGCCGACGCACATGGTGGTCAGGCCGTAGCGGACGTGCGGCTGCTCCTCGAACTGGCGGGCCAGCTGCGTCATCAGACGGACGCCCGAGGAGGCCAGCGGGTGGCCGAAGGCGATGGCGCCGCCGTACTGGTTGACGCGCTCGTCGTCGTCGGCGATGCCGTAGTGGTCCAGGAAGGCCAGGACCTGGACGGCGAAGGCCTCGTTGATCTCGAAGAGACCGATGTCCGAGATGGACAGACCCGCCTGCGCGAGGGCCTTCTCCGTGGCCGGGATCGGGCCGTAGCCCATGACCTCAGGCTCGACGCCCGCGAAGGAGTAGGCGACCAGGCGCATCTTGACCGGCAGGCCGTTCTCGCGCGCGAAGTCCTCGGAAGCGATGAGGGAAGCGGTTGCGCCGTCGTTCAGACCGGCCGCGTTGCCGGCGGTGACCCGGCCGTGCACGCGGAACGGGGTCTTCAGCCCGGAAAGGTTTTCCAGGGTCGTTCCCGGACGCATCGGCTCGTCGGCGGTGACCAGGCCCCAGCCCGTCTCACCGGCCTCGGGGTTCGTACGCCGCACGGAGACCGGCACCAGGTCGGCCTGGATCTTGCCGTCGGCGTAGGCCTTGGCGGCCTTCTCCTGCGAGCGGACCGCGTACTCGTCGGCGCGCAGCTTGGTGATCTGCGGGTAACGGTCGTGCAGGTTCTCCGCGGTCATGCCCATGAAGAGGGCGGACTCGTCGACCAGCTTCTCGCTGACGAACCGCGGGTTCGGGTCGACGCCCTCGCCCATCGGGTGGCGGCCCATGTGCTCGACGCCGCCGGCGATGGCGATGTCGTACGCGCCGAAGGCGACGGAGCCGGCGACCGCGGTGACGGCCGTCAGGGCACCCGCGCACATGCGGTCGATGGAGTAACCGGGCACGGAGGTCGGCAGACCGGCCAGGATGCCGGCGGTGCGGCCGAGCGTGAGGCCCTGGTCGCCGATCTGCGTGGTCGCGGCGATGGCGACCTCGTCGATCTTCTTCGGGTCGAGGCCGGGGTTGCGGCGCAGCAGCTCCCGGATCGCCTTCACGACGAGGTCGTCGGCACGGGTCTCGTGGTAGATGCCCTTCGGGCCCGCCTTGCCGAACGGGGTACGGACGCCGTCTACGAAGACGACATCCCTGACGGTACGAGGCACGATGGCTCTCCTCCAGGTGCGGGATGGCACTGCTGCTTGCGCAAGCGCTGAGCGCGCGCTCAGAACCATGCTACTTGTGGGTAACGTAGCTGCACAGTCCTACCCGGCGGAGCGGCGAATGTCACACGCCCGGCGGAGCCTTCGGTGCCCGCGGCGTCGGCACCGGAGCGGGCGCCACCGTTCGGGATGAACGGCATCGGACTGGCGACGGCCGGCTCGGCCCGGTCATGTCGAAGCGTCGCGACCGCTGCCGGCGATACGAGCGGCGCCGGTGGTGTGAGCGGTCCATGCTCCGTGCTCCCGGTACGCGGCTCCCTAAACCGGTCGATCGGCGGATGGGGAGACGTTTCATCATCCTTGGCCGGATGCGGACTTTACCGGTTGAGAAAGCGCTGTCAGAGTGCCGAATCAGCCAACTCGTACGGACTCTGCCGACCCGTACGTCCCCGACAGGCCCGTACGCGTTCCCTCACCCCGCACGTGCTCGTCCGTCCCGTGAACGGAGTTGACGCACATGAACCGCCGTACAGTGCTCGCCCTGGTCGCCGGAGCCGCCCTGCTGCTCCCCGGCTGCACCGGTACCGGAGGAACCTCGAAGGGCGCCGATGCCAAGGCGCCCGACGACCCGTCGAAAGTGAGCGGAGACATCACCGTTCTCACCGTCCGCACCGATCTCGTGCAGGACGGCACGATGAAGAAGTACGCCGCCGAGTTCAACAAGATCTACCCGAAGGTGAAGGTCGAGTTCCAGGCACTCACCAATTACGAGGCAGAGATCAAGATCCGGATGAACACCGAGGACTACGGCGATGTCCTCCTGATCCCGGCCGTGATCAAGAAGAACGACTACCCGAAGTTCTTCGCCTCCCTGGGCACCGAGGCCGAACGCGCCGGCAAATACCGCTTCACCGATTTCACCACCGTCGACGGCAAGGTCTACGGCCAGAGCCCGGTCGGCGTGATGCCCGGCTTCGTCTACAACAAGCGGGTGTGGAAGGAGGCCGGCATCACCGAATGGCCCACCACCACGGCCGGGTTCCTCGCCGGCCTCAAGGCCATCAAGCAGAAGACGGACGCGGTCCCCTACTACACGAACTTCGCCGCCCAGTGGCCCCTGACCTCGTGGACATACGTCAACGGCTCGGTCGGCTGCGACCCGCAGGCCACCACGAAACTCGCCCAGGGCGATCCGTGGGCGCAGGGCTCGGACCTGCGCGTCGGCGACGGACTGCTCTACGACATCGTGCGCCAGGGACTGGCCGAGAAGGACCCGACCACCACCAACTGGGAGCTCTCCAAGCCGCAGTTGGCGAAGGGTGAGATCGCCACCCAGTGGCTCGGCACGTGGGCGATCATCCAGTTCCAGGATGCCGCGAAGAAGGCCGGCGTGAACCCCGAAGACATCGGTTTCATGCCGTTCCCCGCCCAGTCCGACGGCACCTTCTGCGCAACCGTCGGCCCGGACTACAACCAGGCCGTCAACGTCCACTCCCCGCACAAGGAGGCGGCTCGCGCCTGGATCGACTGGTTCACCGACAAGTCGGGCTACGACCGGGACAACCTGGCCATCTCCCCGCTCAAGGACGCCCCGATGCCCCAGGTGCTCAAGCCCTACGACGACGCCGGCGTGAAGCTGATCGAGCTGGACGACTCGGCGGGCGCCGAGGTCAAACTGATCGACGACGAGTCCGAGGTCGGCATCTACAAGCCCGAGTACCGCCAGGACCTGGTCGACCTGGCGCGCGGCGCGAAGAAGGGCAGCCTGGACGACTTCCTCGCGGACCTCGGCAAGAAGTGGACCGCGACGCAGAAGAGCGTGACCGGCCGATGACGCACACCACCGAGAAGGTGCCCCCCGAGGCCGCGGCGCCGGCCTCGGAGGGCACCACCCCCCTGCCGGCTCCGCGCCGCACCCGGACCTGGCGGGCGCTCACCCCCTGGCTGTTCCTGCTCGCGCCGCTCGCCCTGCTGATCACCTTCACCTACGCGCCGATCGCCAACATGGTCGCGTACAGCTTCACCGACTGGGACGGCGTGAGCCCGGAACTGCATTACACGGGCGCCGAGAACTACACGGAGATCTTCACCAGGGAAGACCTCTTCCAGGTGTTCTTCGTGAGCGGTTACTACCTGATCGCCTCGGTGATCCAGATCGTCGCCGCGCTGTACTTCGCGACGATCCTGAGTTTCCAGGTCCGTTTCCGCAACTTCTTCAAGGGCGTGCTGTTCTTCCCGTCCCTGGTCAACGGCGTCGCCATCGGTTTCGTCTTTCTCTACTTCTTCCAGGACGGCGGCACCTTCGACACGGTCCTCGGCCTCTTCGGGTTCCACACCGATCACGCCTGGCTCGGGACGCCCTTCTCCGCGAACACCTCGCTCGCCGGCGTCTCGGTCTGGCGCTACCTGGGCATGAACTTCGTCCTGTTCCTCGGCGCGATCCAGTCGATCCCGGGGGAGCTGTACGAGGCGTCCGAGCTGGACGGCGCGACCCGCTGGCACCAGTTCCGGTACATCATCCTGCCCGGCATCAAACCGGTGCTGACCCTCACCGTGATCCTGTCGGTCTCCGGGTCCCTCTCGGCCTTCGAGATCCCGTACATCATGACGGGCGGGGCGACCGGTACCGAGACGTTCGTGATCCAGACCGTGAAGCTGGCCTTCCAGTTCAACAAGACGGGGCTCGCCTCGGCGGCGGCCGTCGTGCTGCTGCTGATCATCCTGCTGGTGACCTGGGTCCAGCGGCGCCTCGTCCCCGACGACAGGGTGGACCTCGTATGACGCGCCGAGCCGTTGCCCGCACCCTCGTCTACCTGTCGTTGATCCTCGCGACGGTGCTCGTCCTGCTCCCGCTCGGGGTCGTCCTGCTGACGTCCCTGAAGACCGAGAACGAGACGGCGAACGACGGCGGGGCGCTCACCCTGCCCCACAACCCGTTCAACTTCGACAACTACGTGACGGCGTTCCAGGACGGCGGCATGCTCACCGCTTTCGGAAACACCGCCTTCATCCTGCTGATCTCGGTCGGCGGCACGGTCCTCATCGGCTCGATGACGGCGTACGCCATCGACCGGTTCAGGTTCCGGTTCCGGAAACTGGTGGTCGCCCTGTTTCTGGTCGCCGCGCTGGTCCCCGGGGTGACCACCCAGGTGGCCACCTTCCAGATCGTCCACAGCTTCGGCCTCTTCGACACCCGCTGGGCACCGATCGTCCTGTACATGGGCACCGACATCGTGTCGATCTACATCTTTCTGCAGTTCGTCCGCTCGATCCCGATCTCGCTGGACGAGGCGGCCCGCCTGGACGGGGCCAACGCGTTCACCATCTACCGAAAGATCATTTTCCCGTTGCTGAAACCGGCGATCGCAACAGTCGTGATCGTGAAGGGGATCACCGTCTACAACGACTTCTACATCCCGTTCCTCTACATGCCCTCTCAAGATCTTGGCGTGATCTCGACGTCGCTGTTCCGCTTCAAGGGCCCCTACGCGGCCCATTGGGAGACGATCTCGGCAGGAGCGGTCCTGGTCATCCTGCCGACACTGATCGTTTTCCTGGCCCTCCAGAAATACATCTACAACGGTTTCATGCGCGGGGCGACCAGATGAGCCCTCGAGCACGGAAACGGCCCGCGTAACCGCTTACCGCAGGGCCCGAACGGCCGCCGTACGACAGCGATGTCTACGGCGGCCAGACAGTCAGGTCCCTTACGCCCCGGGCTGCCGCACTCCGGTTTCCTGCGCGCCGACTCCCGGCGTACCGGCCTCCTGAGTACCGGCGGACTCCGGCGTACCGTTCGTCCCCGGCGTGCCGTTCGTCTGCGCCGTATCGGCGGTCTGCGGCGTACCGGCCCTCTCCGCAGAGCCGGTCCCGTGTGAGCTCGCGGCCTGCGCGGACTGCGAGGCCTGTGCGGCCATCGTGCCCGTTGTACCCGTTGTGGCTGCCGTGCCAGTTGTGCCCGCGGCCTTCGCCGACAGGGCCGCGACCAGCACGGGTGTCACCTGCTCCACCTGCCACGGACGTGCGCCCAGGGCCGTGAGTGCCGAGGTGATCGACTCCGTGTCGACCGGCTGAGGCGGCTCCCAGCAGACCCGCCGGACGGTGTCCGGAGCGATCAGGTTCTCCTGCGGCATGTTCACCTCCTCGGCCACCGCCGAGACGGCCGACCTCGCGGCCGAGAGACGGGCCGCTGCCTCGGGGTCCTTGTCCGCCCAGGCACGCGGCGGGGGAGGGCCTACGACCGACTGCCCCGGCTGAGGCAGCTGGGACTCACTCATCGCCCTGGCCCGGTCGACGGCCGTCTGCCACTGCTCCAGCTGGCGCCGGCTCATCCGGTTGCCGAAGCCGTTCAGCGCGGCCAGCGCGTGGGCGTTGGCGGGAAGGGCGAGCGCGGCCTCCACGATGGCCGCGTCGGACAGCACCTTGCCGGGCGACACGTCCCGACGCTGGGCGATCCGGTCCCGGGTCTGCCACAGCTCCCGCACCACGCCGAGCTGACGACGCCGGCGCACCTTGTGCATTCCCGACGTACGGCGCCAGGGGTCCTTGCGGGGCTCCGGCGGCGGCGCCGAGGCGATCGCGTCGAACTCCTGCCGGGCCCACTCCAGCTTGCCCTGCCGGTCCAGGTCCTTCTCCAGGGCGTCGCGCAGGTCGACGAGGAGTTCGACGTCAAGGGCGGCGTAGCGCAGCCACGGCTCGGGCAGGGGGCGAGTGGACCAGTCGACGGCGGAGTGCCCCTTCTCCAGGACGAATCCGAGGACGCCCTCGACCATCGCGCCGAGGCCGACCCGGGGGAAGCCGGCGAGCCGCCCGGCCAGTTCGGTGTCGAAGAGCCTGGTGGGCACCATGCCTATTTCCCGCAGGCAGGGCAGGTCCTGGGTGGCCGCGTGCAGCACCCACTCCACGCTGGAGAGCGCTTCGCCGAGGGCGGAGAGGTCGGGGCAGGCGACCGGGTCGATCAGTGCGGTGCCGGCGCCCTCGCGGCGCAGCTGCACCAGATAGGCGCGCTGGCCGTAGCGGTAGCCGGAGGCGCGTTCGGCGTCCACGGCGACGGGGCCGGAGCCGGCGGCGAAGGCGGCGATCATCTCGGCGAGGGCGGCGTCGTCGGCGATCACGGGGGGAATGCCCTCGCGAGGTTCGAGCAATGGTGTCGGCGCCCCGGCAGCAGTCGGTCCGTCGTCTTCCGGAGGGGCGCCTCCGGTGGTTCGCAGTGAGCTGGCTGCTGCGGTTTCTTGGGCGTCGGTCACCTGTCAAGGGTATCCGTGTGTAGGCGGCGCCCGTCGACGGAACGTTCCGTCGACGGGCGCCGCAGGGTCGCAAACCGGTCAGGTCGCTGAAGGACCAAGGGGGAACGAGGCGGGTCGGGGGACAGAGGTGAGTCGGAGATGATCGCGTTGCACCGCGGGCAGACCGCGGGCCGATCGGGGGCGGACCGAGGATGGATCGGGGGTGTGGCGAGGCGGACGGGGACGGCGGGCCGTCGGCCCGGAGCCCTCAGTGGATGATGCCGGTGCGCAGCGCCACCGCGACCATCCCGGCGCGGTCGCCCGTGCCGAGCTTGCGGGCGATGCGGGCGAGGTGGCTCTTGACTGTCAGCGCGGACAGGCCCATCGAGACGCCGATCGCCTTGTTGGACTGGCCTTCGGCGACGAGGCGCAGCACCTCCACCTCGCGGCCGGACAGCTCGCGGTAGCCGCCCGGGTGGCTCGGGGCACCCGGGCGGCTACCGCGAGCTGTCCGGCCGCGAGGTGGAGGCTGG
>NZ_JARGEF010000251.1:0-11924 GCF_033794725.1 Streptomyces sp. ID05-39B
GCTGCGGGGTGTGATCCAGCGGGGCTGGGCCGGGCTCGCGGCCGACGGCGAGGACATGCTGACCGTCGACGAGGTCCCGCACTCGCTGCTCTTCCCGGAGATGGCGGCCGTCGTCCACCACTGCGGCGCCGGTACCACGGCCGCCGGGGTGCGGGCCGGGGTGCCCGCCGTGCCGGTGCCGGTCCAGTTCGACGAGGGGTTCTGGGCGCAGCGGCTGGTCGCCGCGGGGGTGGCGCCGGGCGTGGTCCCGCTGCGCGGGCTGACCGCCGGCACGCTGGCCGCAGCCCTGGTGCGGGCTACCGGCGAGCCCCTTTTCCGGGACCGGGCACGGGAGTTGGGGGCGCGGGTGCGCGAGGAGGACGGGGTGGGCCAGGTGGTGGAGGCGGTGGGACGGCTGGCGTGAGCGCGCGACGGCGCCGTCACCGGGGCTGTTCGGGGGCGGGGGTCCAGCCCACCGGGCGCAGGATGCCCAGCAGTTGGCGCACCAGTTCCTCCACGGCCTCGTCGAGGGTGGCGTCCACCCAGCCCGCGCTCCAGTCGTGCAGGAGGCCGTTGACGCTGCCGATGAAGGCCGTCGCCGCGAGGCGGTAGTCGCGCGGGGCGGCCTCGCCGCGGTCGGCGGCGGTCGTGGCCTCGGCGCAGATGAGGTCGACCCAGCGGGCGCGCCGCTCCAGGCGCTGTTCCTCCATGCGGGGGCTGACGCCGACGATCTCGACGAAGGTGATGCGGATCCGGCGCGGGTCGGCGGTGACATTGCCGGCGTAGGCGTGGAAGATCGCGGCGACCCGGTCCGCGAGGGGCAGGTCACGGGCGGCGGCGAACGCGGCCACGACCGCCTCCTCGGCCCAGTCGTTGACCTGGAGGTGCAATGCCGCCAGGAGGTCCTCCAGGGTGCGGAACTCCTCGTAGAACTGGCGTGTCGAGAGTCCGGCCGCCTCACTGAGCGCGGCGACCGTCGTGCCCCGGTAGCCGGGGGTGTCGCCGAACAGCTGCAGCGCCGCGTCCAGGAACCTCTGCCGCCTCTCGGCCTGCCGCTCTTGCGCGGACTTGCCGGCATATCGGCCGGTCGGCGCCCTCAGCCTGCCCGCCACGGTTCCTCCCTCGTCGCCCTGTCTCCCAATTTTGTCGTGCACGTGGTCTTGTGGCGAAGGGCCCCCCTTCCTTACTTTCCAGTAAGTCAACTCTGAACGCACCCGTGTTCAGATTCGGGACCTCCCACCCCCCAGAGGAGAGAGCAGCCATGGCTGCCTTCAGAACCAGGCACCTTTGCTCCGTAGCCGCCGCCCTCGTCCTGACCGTCACCGCCCCCACGGCCGTCGCCACCGCCGCGACCTCCGCCTCCGACGCCGCCGCACTGCGCGACGTGCTGCTGGTCGCCAACAACTGGGACGGCACCGCCGACGTCATCAAGTCCAGCGGTGACTACGCCAAGATCGGCCGGATCAACGTCATCCCCGACAAGGACCAGCGGATGGCGGAGATCAACGCCGACCCGATCCGGTGGATCGCCTTCATGACCATCCGCAACAGCGTCGGCGAGGGCCACGACCAGTTCGTCGACGACATGTACTCCACGCCGGACGGCGCCTCCGTGGTGGTCTCCCGGCCCAGCTTCGCCGACGTCGTCTCGATCGACGTGGCGACGGGGGCCGTCAACTGGCGTTTCCCCGTGTCGGGTTACCGTGCCGACCACATGGCCGTCTCCCCCGACGGCAAGCGGGTCGCGGTCTCCGCCTCGACGTCGAACACGGTGCACGTGCTGGACATCGGCACCGGTAAGCAGCTCGGTTCGTACGCCACGGGCGACAAGCCGCACGAGAACATCTTCACCAAGGACGGCAAGTACATCTGGACCATGTCGATCGGCGACGTGAACACCGCCCTCGACGCGACGTGGCTGGACTGGACGAAGGGCGACCGGCGCATCACGGTCGTCGACGCCACGACGTACCAGCCGGTGAAGACGATCGACATGCGGCAGCGGCTGGACGCGATCGGTCTCTCGGACCACTCCGACGCCGTGCGCCCGGCCGTGTTCTCGCCGGACGAGTCCAAGCTGTATTTCCAGGTCTCGTTCTTCAACGGGTTCTTCGAGTACGACATCGCCACGGACCGGATCACGCGGACCAAGACGCTGCCGAAGAACCCGGCGACGAGCGACGACCGCGGCACGTTCGTCAACGACTCGCGGCACCACGGTCTGTCGATGCGCCCGGACGGCAGCAAGCTGTGCGTGGCGGGCACGATGGACGACTACGCCACCGTCGTCGACCGCGCCACCCTCCAGGAGGGCCCGCTGGTCCCCGTCTCCAAGCCGTACTGGGCGACGGTCAGCGGCGACGGCAAGGACTGTGTCGTCTCCGAGAGCGGGTCCGACCAGGTCACCGCGATCGACTTCGCCACCGGCAAGAAGGTCGTCTCGGTGCCGGTGGGCGACCACCCGCAGCGGGTGCGGCAGGGCCATGTCGCGGCCGACTGGACGTCTCCGGCCGGCTGAGCGCGACGGTCCGCCCGTGCGCCGGGGTCGCGGTGACCCCGGCGCACGGGCGTGCCGTCACCCGCCGATCCGCTGCGCCGCCCAGGCCGCCAGCTCACCGCGGGCGGCGGCCAGCAGGGCCGCGGACGGGGCGGTGGCTCCGTTGGTCACCAGGGCGTAGTGCACGGTGCCCGCGTCCGTGTCGGTGAGCAGCAGGCGCCGGCTCGTGGTGCCGCCCGGCTCGGCGGCGACGCCGACCGGGGTGCCGGCGGTGTAGGCCGGCGGAGCGTGGACCGTGGCCAGGTCGCAGACCACGGTCGTGGAGGCGGCGGGGAACGAGGCGGGCAGATGCAGTTCGGTCGGCGCCGAGCCGCTGCCGCTGCGCCACACGTGCAGCCCGTACTGTCCGGACCCGACGAGTTGCGCCACGCTCGGCAGGGAACTCGGCACCGGGTTCCAGGTGAGGGTGGTCGAGCCGTCGCGGGAGCGGTCCTCGTAGGTGAAGGCGAGCGTCGTGCCGGAGGTGGCGCTGGGGTAGATCCGGTCGAGGAGCCGGGCGTCCTGGCGCAGGACCGCCTTTCCGGTGTCGTCGAGGCGTACGGCGGAGAGGTCCTCGTCGTTCCAGGCGTCGCCGGTGGTGAGCACCTTGTCGGGGTTGTCGTTCATCAGCTCGTGGTGCCGGCCGTGGTAGATGTCCCACTGCCACTGGTTGCCGGACAGGACCGGTCCGGAGGCGGCAGGGGTGGTCCACCAACTCGCGCCCTTCACCCGGGAGTCGAGGGCCTGGTACATCGCCTTCAGGACGGTCGGCGCCTTGCCCGCGGTCGAGCCGTTCAGCGGGTGGCCGAACTCGCTGACGATCGCCGTCGTGCCGGCCGCCGCGGCCCGGTCGCCGACCGTGCCGAAGTCGGTCACGTACTGTCCGTCCGCGGCGTTGCCCCACATCAGGATCCCGGAGATGGCCTTCTGGTCGTAGAAGTGGGTGTTGAAGACGTAGCGGGAACCGAGGGTGCCCGCGTCGAGGAGGCCGCCCTCCTCCTTGCTGACGTTGCCGTTCCAGAAGAGGTTCGGCTCGACGAGGACGGGCTTGTCCTGCCAGCCGGCCGCGTCCATGCGGGCCCGGAACCTCACGTAGAAGGGCCACAGCAGGTCGCGTTCCCAGGTGCGGCTGGTCTGCCCGGAGGTGTAGGTGCCGGCGTACGGCTCGTTGTAGGGGTCGAAGCCGAGGACGCCCGCGAACTGCTCGGCGGTCAGTCCCTGCCTGAGGTGCGTCATGGTCTTCTGGGCCATGGCGAGGAAGGAGTCCTGGAGGCCGTACGCGTTGTGCCAGAAGTCGTACTGGGCGGCCTTCACCGCGCCGTTCTGGGTGATGTTCTGGCCCCAGAGGAAGCAGATGCCGCAGGACTCGTCGGGGTAGTCGCCCAGCTCCACGGCCCACTTGGGGGCGCCGTCACCGGTGTACCAGCTGTCGTCGTCGAAGAGCCAGCGGGAGTAGAGGTCCTGGTGGAAGTCGGGGTAGACGCGGATGCCGGCGTCGAGGAAGGCGCGCATCTGGTCGGTGGCGGCGGTCAGGTAGGCGGTGTCGACCTGGCCGCGCACGGGTTCGGCGTAGGCCCAGGAGAGCAGGAAGCGCACGGAGTTGCCGCCGCCGAGGGCGCGCAGGGCGGTCGCCGACTTCCTGGCGTCGGCCACCGAGGCGAAGGGCAGGCCCTTGTTCTCGGCGAGCTTGGTCTCGCCGGAGACGTTGTAGCCGCGCAGGACGACCTCGCGGCCGGTGCCGTCCAGGAAGCGGCCGCCGGACACGGTGAGCGCGGTGCCGTCGAACGGGAGGGAGTCGGGGAGGGGGGCGGCGGTGGCGGCCGGGGAGCCCGCCACCGTCAGGAATCCGCAGAGTCCGCAGAGGACGACCAGAACAGCGAGCAGACGTGCCCGGATATTCGGCATGTCCACTACAGTCCGGCCATTTCCGGACACCGTCAATACCTTCTGACCCACGAGTAAGTTGACTTACCGTCAGTGCTGCCCGTGCCGAGGCCCGTGACCGTGCCCATCGGGACGACCGGGACGGACGGCCGCCTGGCGTGGTGATGCCCCGCCGCCGTTGGAGTGCGAGGGTGTCGGTGCGGGTACTCCCCGCGTCGACGTGGGCGTTCCCTTCCTCGGGGACATGAACGCTGCTCGGACGGGAGGAAAGGAGCCGAGCGTGCGCGAGATTCTCCCGGTCCTGAAGGACTGGTACGCGGCCGGTGAGCCGTTCGGGCTCGCCACCGTGGTCGCGGTGAGCCGCAGCGCGCCGCGCGATCCGGGCGCCGCCATGGCGGTCGGACCCGGCGACGAGGTCGTCGGCAGCGTGTCCGGGGGATGTGTGGAGGGCGCGGTGTTCGAGCTGGCGCGGGAGGTCCTGGCCGACGGCGAGGCCCGGCCGGCGACCTTCGGCTACAGCGACGAGGACGCCTTCGCGGTCGGTCTGACCTGCGGCGGCGAGATCACCGTGCTGGTCCGGCCCGTCACTCCCGCCCTCGACCCCTCGTTCGGGGCGGTCGCCGCGTCGGTCGCGGCGGGCGAGCCGGTGACCGTCGCCACGGTGGTGGACGGGCCCGCCCGGCGCGGGGCCACGCTCGCGGTGTGGCCCGAGCGGACCTCCGGCACGCTGGGCACCGGCGGCCTGGACGCGGCGGTCGCCGCCGACGCGCGCGGCGAACTCGCCCTGGGCGCCACCGGCGTACGGCACTACGGGCCGCGCGGTCAGCGGCGCCAGGACGCCGTGCCGGTGTTCCTGCACTCGTTCGCGCCGCCGCCGCGCATGCTGGTCTTCGGGGCGATCGACTACGCGGCGGCCGTCGCCCGGATCGGCGGCTTCCTCGGCTACCGGGTCACCGTGTGCGACGCGCGGCCCGTGTTCGCCACGCCGCGCCGCTTCCCGGCGGGCGTCGAGGTGGTCGTGGAGTGGCCGCACCGCTATCTGCGCGAGGCGGACACCGACGGGCGCACGGTGATCTGCGTGCTGACCCACGACCCGAAGTTCGACGTGCCGCTGCTGGAGGTCGCGCTGCGCCGGCCGGCCGCTTACATCGGGGCGATGGGCAGCCGCCGTACCCACGACGAGCGCCGGAACCGCCTGGTGGAGGCGGGGCTGACCGAGGACGAACTGTCCCGGCTGCGCTCACCGGTGGGACTCGACCTGGGGGCGCGTACACCGCAGGAGGTGGCCGTGTCCGTGGCCGCCGAGATCGTCGCGCTGCGCTGGGGCGGCAGCGGGGTTCCGCTGACGGCCACGACGGGGGCGGTCCATCCCTCGTCCCGTGACACGCACTAGCTGTACCACCCGCCTCAGCGGGGCGGCAGGCGGTGCAGGACGACGTCCGTCAGCCGGCCCGCCTCTGCCACGGCGGTCAGGTAGGTGCAGTAGGGCTGGCGCCGGCGGTCGGTCGGGGACCCCGGGTTGAGCAGGCGCAGCCCGCCGGGGGCCATGGTGTCCCACGGGATGTGGCTGTGGCCGAAGACCAGGACGTCGAGGCCGGGGAAGCGGGCGGCGCAGCGGGCCTCCCGGCCCTGCGCCGGTCCCGTCTCGTGGACCACGCCGAGGCGCAGCCCGCCGAGGTCGGCGTAGGCGGTCTCGGGGAGACGGGCCCGCAGTTCGGGGCCGTCGTTGTTGCCGTACACGCCGATCAAGCGACGGCTGCGGCTCTCCAGCAGGTCGAGGGTGTCCGTGTCGACCCAGTCCCCCGCGTGCACGACGACGTCGGCCCCGGGGAGCGCGTCCAGCAGCGGCGCGGGAAGCGCCTTGGCGCGCTTGGGCAGGTGGGTGTCGGACATGAGAAGCAGGCGCACGCCCTCAGCGTAGGGCGGCGGGCCGGCCGCGTTCAGTCCTCACCCCGCACGATGTTGCCCTCCGCGCCCAGGCGCGTCGCCGGCGCGGTGCCGGGGGCCTCCACGGCCGGCATCCAGGTGCGGAGCGCGGCCTTGGCGCTGCGCAGCCTGCGTGCCCTGGCCCAGCCCGTCTCGGGCCGGCGGGCGGTGGGTTTCTCCTCCAGGTGTGAGGTCGTCACGGTCGTTCATCGCCTTTCTCTTCCACGGTCAGCGGGCACCTGGGCCGCCACTGCCGAACGAGCCGCCGGACCCCGGATTCCAGCGGGGACGGCGCTCGTCGTCGCTCTCCCGGCTGCCGGTGGGCCGCAGCTCGTGCGGGGTGAGCCGTTCGCCGTCCTGCGGCCGCGGCATCGCGTTCGGCTCGCGCGCCCCGTGGCTCTCGCGTACCGGGCCCGACGCGGGCATCCGGGGCTGTTCCTCGGGGCGTGGTGGCGCGGGTTCACGGCTGCGGATCCTGGCGCCGAGCCGGAAGGCCCAGATCAGGCCGCCGACGAGCGCGACGCCGACGACGACGAAGGCGACGGTGGCCAGAACGGACCTTCCGGAGGCCGCCAGAACGGTGGTGGCAAGGGTGTCCATGGACGGCGGGTACCCGCACCGCGCTCGCGAACACCCGCACCGCGCCGGCTCACGCCTCCAGCAGCAGCTCGCTCCACACCTGCTTGCCGCCGCTGACCGGCAGCGTCCCCCAGGTGTCGGACACGGCCTCGACGAGGAGGATGCCCCGGCCGCCGGTGGCCTCCCAGCCCAGGCTGGTCGGCTTGACGGGCGAGCGGGGCGAGTTGTCGGTGACGGAGACGCGCAGCCGGTGGTTGACCAGGGTCAGGTCGAGGCGGACCGGGCCTTCGGTGTGCACGAGGGCGTTGGTGACGAGTTCGGAGACGACCAGCAGGGCCGCGTCCATGGCGTCCACCGGCACACCCCAGGCGCGCAGGCTGCGCCGGGTGAAGCGGCGGGCGTGCCGGGCCGCCTCGGGGACCCGCCACACGGTCCAGCCCTCGCGCAGGGGACGTACGGCCATGCCGTCGTAGCGCATCAGGAGCAGGGCGACGTCGTCGCCGCGGTGGGCGTTGCCGAGCAGGGCGTCGGCGACGAGGCCCAGATGGGCGGGGTCGGAGACGGACAGTTCGTGGGCGAGCCGGTCCATTCCGGTGTCGATGTCCAGCTCGGCGGACTCCACGAGCCCGTCCGTGGTCAGGGCGATGACGGTGCCGGGCATCAGCCGCAGCGGGGTCATCGGGAACTCGGCCTGGGTGACGACGCCGAGCGGGGGGCCGCCGTCGGACTCGGCGATCTCCGTTACGCCGTCCGGGTGACGCAGCACCGGCGGCGGGTGCCCTGCGCGTACGCACCAGGCGGTGCCGGCCTCCATGTCGACCTCGACGTAGCAGCAGGTCGCGAAGAGGTCGGTCTCCAGTTCCATCAGGAGCCGGTTGGCGTGCGAGACCACGACGTCCGGCGGGTGCCCCTCGGCCGCGTAGGCGCGCAGGGCGGTGCGCATCTGGCCCATCAGGGTGGCGGCACCGGTGCTGTGGCCCTGGACGTCGCCGATGACGAGGGCGACGTGGTTGTCGGGCAGCGGGATCACGTCGTACCAGTCGCCGCCGACCTCCAGGCCCGCGGTGGCCGGCAGATAGCGGGCGACGGCGACCGCGCCGGGGAGTTTCGGCAGCCGGCGGGGCAGCAGCTGGCGCTGGAGCATGCCGACGAGCTCGTGCTCGGCGTCGAAGGCGTGGGCCCGCATCAGGGCCTGGCCGACGAGTCCGGCGGAGGCGGTGAGCAGGGCGCGTTCGTCGGGCCCGAAGTCGTGCGGGGTGTCCCAGCCGATCAGGCAGGCGCCCGCCATGCGGCCCCCGGCGGACAGCGGCAGGACGGCCAGGCCGCCGGGGCCGACATCGGCGAGGGCCGGTTCCAGCGGGGTGCCGGCGGGCCAGATCCGGGCTCGCCCCTCGCGCAGGGCGGCGGCGAGGGTGGGCATCGTGCGCACGGGCGCGTCCGGCCACTCGGTGCGCCACTCCAGCCGCCACAGTTCGGGCCAGGCCTCGGGTTCGGGCGGGTCCAGGACGGTGACGACGAGACGCTCGTTCTCCAGCTCGGCCAGCGCGATGCGGTCGGCGCGCAGTGGGAGGCGCAGCGCGGAGACGACGGCCTGGCTGACGTCACGGACCGTGCCGGCGGTGGCGAGGGCGGCGGCCAGGCGTTGCACGCGGGCCACGTCGGTGACGCCCGAGCGCAGCGTGGAGACGTCGGCGACGGTGCCGACGAGGCGGGCCGGGCGGCCCTCGCCGCCGGGCAGGAGACGGCCGCGCAGCCGCAGCCATCGGGGCGGGCCGCCGTCGGCCCGCAGCACCCGGAACTCCAGCTCGCGTTCGCCGATCGACATGTGGTCGGCCTCGACGACGGACATCAGCGAGGGCAGGTCGTCGGGGACGGTGTGCCCGAGCAGGGTCTCGACGCGGCCGTCGAACCGGTCCCTGCGCAGGCCGAACAGCTCCAGGATCTCGTCGCCGACCTCGACGCGGCCGGTGTCCATGGCGAGGCTGAAGGAGTTGGCGCGCAGTTCCTCCGCCTCGTCGGGCTCGGTGGGGGCGGGCAGCGAGACGGCTTCGGCGACGAGTTCCAGGCAGGCGCGGTCGTCGGTGCCGAAACCGGCGGGGTTGTCGGTGACGGCGAGCAGAGCGCCGCCGTCGCCGCCGTGCACGGGCAGCGCGGCCAGGTGGACGTCCCCGGGCATCCTGCGCAGCTCCGCGTAGTCGGCGAGCCGCTCGGGGCCCAGCCACAGGGACGCCCCGGAGCGGTGCGCGTCGGCGGCCGGGGAACGCCCGTCGACGGCGTAGCTCTCCCGCAGCCCGTACAGCGTCCTCGGGACACCGGCCGACTCGATCAGGCAGAGCAGGTCGCCGCCGTCGCCGGGCGTGTAGACGGCGGCCAGGCTGGCGCTGGAGAAGACCAGTGCCTGTTCGAGAACGCGCCGCATCCGCTCGGGCGAGGCGGGCCCGCCCGTGACCGTCTTCAGGGCAAGTTCGGCACGCAGGGCTCTCGCCTTGCGCTCCGCCGCACCCTGACTGACCACGACCGTAATTACAGCGCTTATGAGACGTTCCCGCAGCCCTTGCGGCGAGGTGGGCTGCGGGGCCGGCCTCGCCGGCTTCGCTCGCCCCGCCGCCCCTGCCCGTCCCGGACCCCTGCGAGGAGCGGGGGTCCGCGTGGAGTTCGCCGGCCCGGCCGGAGCCTCGCCGTGCGCTCGCCGCTCGTAAGGGGCAGATTTGTTTGCCTGGGGTTGCGCGGCCGGTCGAGGAGGTGGTCGCCGTGTCCGACGGGCAGCGGTCCGGCCGGGCGCCCGGGGACCCGGCCGGCCGCCCGATGCTGTCGCCGGCGCTGACGGCGATGATGGACGCCGTCGGGGCCCACTCCGGCGCGGTCTACCTGCTGCCGGACGACGAGCCGGTGCTGGAGATGGCGGTGATGGCGGGACTGCCCCGGTCCTTCGCCGCGCCCTGGGAACGGGTGGGTGTCGGCGCGCCGGTCCCGATCGCGCGGGCGGTGCGTGAGCGGCGGTTGGTGTGGGTCGGCGGCGAGGAGGAGATGGCCCGCTCCTATCCGCGGATCGCCGTGGTCCTGCCCTATCCGTTCGCGCTGGCCGCGCTGCCGCTGGCGACCGCTTCGAAGGTGTACGGCGCGGTCTTCGTGACCTGGCCCGGCTCCCATCCGCCGGAGCTGTCCGACCGGGAACGGCACGAGCTCCAGGTGGCCTGTGAGCGGCTGGCGCTGCGGCTGGAGCGGGCCGCGGCGGAGAACCGTCCGGTGCGCGGCGAGGCCGATCCGCTGGACGCGGGGGCGGCCGGGACCGCCGACACCCTGGGCACGGTGGAGGCGGCGCGGCTGGTGGCCCGGCTGCCGTACGGGCTGTGTTCGCTGGACCTGACGGGGCGGGTGGGGTTCGCCAACCCGGCCGCGGCCGACCTGCTCGGGGTACCGGTCGGCAAACTGCTGGGCACCCACCTGTGGGCGTCGGTGCCGTGGCTGGCCGACCCGATGTACGAGGAGCGCTACCGGGCCGCGCTGATCAGCCGGCATGTCACGTCGTTCGTGGTGCTGCGCCCGCCCTCGCAGTGGCTCTCCTTCCGGCTGTACCCGAGCGCCACCGGGATCAGTGTGCGCGTGGTGCGGGCACGGGCGGTGTCGGTGACGGGTCCGGCCGGTGATGAGCGCGACGACGCCCCGCCCCGGCTGGTGTCGATGTCGCAGGCGCTGAGCCTGGCAGGGGCGCTCACCGAAACGGTGAGCGTGCAGGACGTGGTGCAGCTGGTGGCCGAGGAGATCGCGCCGGCCGTGGGCAGCGGGGCCCTTGCGCTGCTCGGGGCGCGGGCGGGCCGGCTGCACGTCCTGGGGCACCACGGCTACCCCGATCCGCACCTGGTGGAGCGGTTCGACGGAATGCCGCTGGCCTCCCCCACCCCCGGCACGCAGGCCGTCACCCATGGAGTGCCCGCCTTCTTCGACTCCCGCCGGCAGCTGGAGCACCTCTATCCGGCACGGCACGCCACCCCCGACGGCTTCGCGGCCTGGGCCTACCTGCCGCTGATCGCCTCGGGCCGCCCGGTGGGCGTCTGCGTGCTGGCCTACGCCGAGCCGCGCAGCTTCTCCACGCACGAACGCGCCGTCCTGACCAGCCTGGCCGGGCTGATCGCGCAGGCCCTGGACCGGGCCCTGCTGTACGACGCCAAGCACCAGCTCGCGCACGGCCTCCAGGCCGCCCTGCTCCCCCACTCACTGCCCTCCCTGCCCGGCATCGAGGCGAGCGCCCGCTATCTGCCGGCCACCCGGGGCATGGAGATCGGCGGCGACTTCTACGACCTGGTGCCCTCGCATCCGCTGCCGGCGGCGGTGATCGGGGACGTCCAGGGGCACAACGTGACGGCGGCCGGGCTGATGGGACAGCTCCGCACCGCCGTACGGGCCTACACGACCGTGGGGCAGGAACCGGCCGAGGTGATGCGCAGCACCAACCGGCTGATGATCGACCTGGGCACGGAGCTGTTCGCCAGTTGTCTGTATCTGCGGCTGGACCCGGCGCGCGGCCGGGCGGTGATGGCGCGGGCCGGGCATCCGCCGCCCCTGCTGCGGCGGCCGGACGGACGGGTGCGGGTCCTCGACCTGGCGGGCGGCCCGCTGCTGGGCATCGACGCCGAGGCCACGTATCCGACGACGGAGATCAAGCTGTCTTCCGGCTCGGTACTCGCCCTCTACACCGACGGGCTGATCGAGTCGCCGGGGGTGGACATCGAGGACGCGGTGGCCGATCTGGGGCGGCGGCTGGGCGAGGCGGGCGATCTGCCGCTGGAGGCGCTGGCCGACGAGCTGGTGGGGCACCACGCGGCGGCGGAGGAGCGGATCGACGACGTGGCGCTGCTGTTGCTGCGGGCGTCGTCGGCGCGGGACGCGGGCTGACGGCCTGTCGGATTTCCGGGGTCGGTCGCGGCAGAACATGACCGGTCCGGCCCTCCCGAGGGAGGGCCGGACCGTGGGACCGGCCGGACGGGTGGGGGGACGTCCGGCCGGTGGCAGGGGGTACGGG
>NZ_JARGEF010000252.1:0-11918 GCF_033794725.1 Streptomyces sp. ID05-39B
GCACCGGGCCGGGTGGGGAGCCCGACGTTGGTACGGGTGCCGGTGACGACGTAGCCCTTGACGCCGCCGGCGAGGGCGTTGCGTACGGCGCCGATGTCGTCGGCCGCGGAGAGGGCGAGCCCGTTGGGCCAGCCCGCGGCGCGGGTCTCCGACAGGAGCGTCAGGCCGGAGCCGTCGGGAAGGTGGACGTCGGCGACGCAGATGTCGCGGGGGTTGCCGATGCGGGGACGAGCCTCCGCGACGGACGAGGCCTCGATGACGTCGCGTACACCGAGCGCCCACAGGTGGCGGGTGACGGTGGAGCGGACGCGCGGGTCGGCCACGACCACCATGGCGGTGGGCTTGTTCGGGCGGTAGGCGACCAGGCTTGCGGGCTGCTCGAGGAGAACGGACACCAGGCCTCCTGGGTGGGGGACGACGGGGCCGGTTCGCGGGATGAAGCCGGGACGAACCGTGCTTTCAAGGTCACAGTCGTCTTCGGCACCGAAGCCTTGGTCCTTTAGAAAATGATCACGATCTAGTGAGTAACAATCCGTGCAATTCGGACGCGTGATCGATCATCCGAAGATCGAATCGGTTTGAGCGGGTGTCGTATGGGATCGAAAGTGGCCGTATCGACAAAGAGATGGTCAATCGAGGCGGCCGTTCGGGGGAGTCGGCGGTTATCGGAGCCGAACACGGCGTGTGAGCGAGGCCGGCCGGCCTCGCTCACGGAGTTCGGAGCGATCCGGAGCGAGAAAAAGGGGGCCGACGAGGCCAGAGAGCCGAGACAAGGCAGAGAGTCGAAACGCGGCCGGAGAGGCCGACGAGGCGGAGCAGGGAAGAGACCGCGGAGCCGGGAAAAGTGATCCGTGGAGCCGGGAAGGCACACCGCGGAGCCGGGAAAACAGATCCGCGAGGCCCCCAGCAGGGACCCCGCGGATTCGGTCGGTGCGCGTGGTCAGCGCGACTGCGGCCCCCGTCGTTGCGGCAGCGTCACGACCGAGGCGTCCCCCGGGCCGGCCGGCGGCAGCCCCGCGACCTGGGCCAGCAGATCGCACCAGGACGCCAGATGCGCCGCCGTGTCCGGCACGCCCCCCAGCCCCTCGCGGGGCGTCCAGGAGGCCCGGATCTCGATCTGCGAGGACGCCGGACGCTCCGACAGCCCGCCGAAGTAGTGGGAACTCGCGCGCGTGACCGTGCCGCTCGGCTCGCCGTACATCAGGCCGCGTGCCTGGAGCGCCCCGGTCAGCCAGGACCAGCACACGTCCGGCAGCAGCGGGTCGACGGCCATCTCCTGCTCCAGCTCCGCCCGCACGAGGGTGACCAGCCGGAAGGTGCCGCGCCAGGCGTCGTGCCCGGCCGGATCGTGCAGCAGCACCAGACGGCCGTCGGCCAGGTCCTGGTCGCCGTCCACGACGGTCGCCTCCAGCGCGTACGCGTACGGCGCGAGGCGCCGTGGCGCCGGTGTCGGCTCGATCTCGATCTGGGGCCGCAGCCGCGCGGCCCTCAGTGCGTCGACGGCGGCCCGGAAGGGCGGCGGAGCCGCCCTGTCCGCCTCCAGGTCCTCCTCGTTCGCGTCATCCATCCCGCCCGTGCCGTCCGACAGTCGTCCCTGAGCCGCAGCCATGCGGGGAAGATTAAGGGGAACGGGAGCTTCGCGCAGGGCAAGACACCCGTGGGCGGACCCAGGACGGCTGCGCGCTGGGCGAACACGCGCACGGCCAGGGGGCGTCGGCGCACGTGCCGCCGAGGGCGCGGTATCGGTGAGAAGGCGGAGAGGGGCGCGGCCCCCGCCGGATTCCGCAGGGTTTCCGCGTCATGGGAGACTTGCCGTCGTGAGCGTGAACGAGAGCCCCGCGGGCCGGCAGCCGACAGCGACGTACGACAGCCCCTTCATGAAGGCGTGCCGGCGGGAACCGGTGCCGCACACGCCCGTGTGGTTCATGCGCCAGGCCGGGCGTTCGCTGCCGGAGTACCGCAAGGTGCGCGAGGGCGTCCCGATGCTCGAGTCCTGCATGCGGCCCGAGCTGGTCACCGAGATCACCCTTCAGCCGGTGCGGCGGCACGGCGTGGACGCGGCGATCTACTTCAGCGACATCGTCGTCCCGCTCAAGGCGATCGGCCTCGACCTCGACATCAAGCCCGGCGTCGGCCCGGTCGTCGAGCGGCCGATCCGTACCCGCGCCGACCTCGCCCGGCTGCGCGACCTGACCCCCGAGGACGTCTCCTACGTCACCGAGGCGATCGGCCTGCTGACCCGCGAGCTGGGCCCGACCCCCCTCATCGGTTTCGCCGGCGCGCCTTTCACCCTCGCGAGCTACCTCGTCGAGGGCGGCCCGTCGCGCACGTACGAGAACGCCAAGGCGATGATGTACGGCGACCCCGAGCTGTGGGCCGACCTGCTGGACCGTCTCGCGGACATCACGGCCGCCTTCCTGAAGGTGCAGATCGAGGCGGGCGCCTCGGCGGTGCAGCTGTTCGACTCCTGGGTGGGCGCCCTCGCCCCGGCGGACTACCGCCGCTCGGTGATGCCCGCCTCGGTCAAGGTCTTCGAGGCCGTCGCCGGGTACGGCGTCCCCCGCATCCACTTCGGCGTCGGCACCGGCGAACTGCTCGGGCTGATGGGCGAGGCAGGCGCGGACGTCGTCGGCGTCGACTGGCGGGTGCCCCTCGACGAGGCCGCCCGCCGGGTCGGCCCCGGCAAGGCGCTCCAGGGCAACCTCGACCCGACCGTGCTGTTCGCCTCCACCGAGGCCGTCGAGACCAAGACCCGCGAGGTCCTCGACGCCGCCGAGGGGCTGGAGGGTCACATCTTCAACCTCGGCCACGGCGTCATGCCGTCCACCGACCCGGACGCGCTGACCCGCCTCGTCGACCACGTCCACGTCCTGACGGCCCGCTGATCCGTCTCGCACGCCGCAGGCGCCGGCACCTCGGCGCCGTCAGCGTCGTACGGCCCGGTAAACGTTTGTGAAGCGGGGCCGGGTGTGGTCGTCGGGGCCCTGGAGGGTGTCGGTGGCCAACACGTCGAAGTCGTGCCGGTCCAGGAGCTGGTGCCAGGCCGTGGTGTCCCGGGGCGGGCGGCGGCGCGCGGCGTGTCCTGGGGACGCCCCGCCCCTCGTGCTGTCGTCGGGCCCGTGCCGTGCCGCGGCTACTGCGCTGGCGGGTGACCGGTCGGCGGGTGCCCGTCCGTGTCGGCCGGAGGGGGCCGGGGTGCCCACCAGAACCACAGACTCACGACCGTCTCCAGCGCCGACTCGGCCTGGTCGGACGGTACAGCGCCTGGCGGAGCCTGGACGAGCCGCTCGGTCTGCTCCTCCTGGACGAGCCGCTCGGCCTGGTTCTGGCAGCCCGAGGCGCACAGGTTGTCCGCGACGACGGCGACCTGCCGACAGTGCGCCGCCCGGCGCTCCAGGGCCACCTCGCACTCACCGGCCTCTCGCAGCCGCTCCGGGCCGAAGTCCCGCGCGGCCCGGGTCATCCGGTAGCGGGGCTGGCGCCCACCGCCCGGGGTCACGCACCGGCTCCAGTAGGTGGAAGGCAGCCAACTGGGCCTGGAGGGAAGGCACTTGATGCGGATCCACGCCGCCACCGGTGCACAGGTACACGGCCGTCGACTGGTCGAACGGCCCGGCGAAGGCGCTGGCCCCGCCCTACACGATCCGGGCCTCCCGCTCGCAGAGCGCGTAGCTCGCCCCGACGGTGTCGCGCAGCGAGCGGTGCCGCCGCAGCACCGGGCGGTCGCTGGACAGTCGGCACTGGCGACTCTCCAGCAGATCCGCCGGCTCTTCGATCCGGCCGAGCCCGCCGAACGAGGCTCTTGGTGAGTCCGGTGAGTCCGGTGAGTCCGGTGAGTCCGGTGAGTCCGGTGACGGGAAGGGAGCCGGAGCCCTTCCGCCGGCCCGGGTGACGTCACGTCACCAGCCGGGCCGGGCTCTCCTGCCGAACAGCAGGCCGCGCGGCTCGGGCGGGGGCGGCGTGCCCCGTTTCAGCGGCCAGGCGAGCAGCATGCCCGCGAGGAAGCCGACGACATGGGCGGCGTACGCCACCGTGCCGACGTCCGAGACGCCCTCGCCGGAGGAGTACACCGCCTGGAGCCCGAACCAGAAGCCCAGCACCATCCAGGCCGGCAGCCGCAGCGGCAGGAAGATCAGGAACGGGACGAGCACCCACACCCTGGCCTTCGGGTACAGCACGAGGTAGGCGCCCAGCACTCCCGCGATCGCTCCCGAGGCGCCGATCAGCGGGTCGGTCGAGTCGGCGTTGACGAGCGCGAAGCCGTAGGACGCCGCGTAGCCGCAGGCGGCGTAGAACAGCGCGAAGCGGACGTGGCCCATGCGGTCCTCGATGTTGTTGCCGAAGATCAGCAGGAACAGCATGTTGCCCAGCAGGTGCAGCCAGCCGCCGTGCAGGAACATCGCGGTGAGGACGCTCAGCGGCGGGGACTTGTCGTAGTCCGGCGGGCCCAGCAGGCAACTGCCGCCGCGGACCTCTCCGGTGGGTACGAGCTGCGGAAGCTGATGGTGGATCAGCTCGCGCGGGACGGCGGCGTACTGCTCCAGGAACGCGTGCAGATGGCAGGTCTGCGCCAGCGTGCTGTCACCGGCCACCGAGCCGGACAGGCCCGGCATGAACAGAAACACGAAGACGTTCACGCCGATCAGGGCATACGTCACCACGGGGGTGCGCCGCGTGGGGTTCACGTCATGGACGGGGATGACCACAAGGAAGTACTGCCCCCGATCCGTCCGGTGAATCGGTGAACACGCTGAACGCGGTTACCCGCGGCTGCGTATGAACCGGCAACCGCCCGCGGCACTGGGAAGGCGGGTCGCGGGAACGACGTGAGGAACAGGCGATGAACGACCGGGTTACTCCTCCGATGCATGCCACCCCCGATGGCGAGGCGGAGATCGCGCTCGTGATCCGGCTCCCCTGGGAGGACGTGGCACGGCTCGGCCAGGAGGCGGGACGGCTGGCCGCGCAGACGCAGCGGCCGGTGACGCTCGACGAGGCCGTCAGCCATCGGCTGCGGTCGCGGCCCGCGCCGGCCGCGCACGCCAAGCCCGCGGAGCAGCAGCCCGCGGCGGTATCGGCGCTGCCGAGGCTGTCCGGGACCGCCTAGGCCCGTGCGGGTGCGGGTGCGGGTGCGGGGCAGGGGCAGGGGTGATGAGTGGGGCTCGGTGAGTGGGGTCGGTTGCGCGGTTGCGCGCTGTTTCCGGGGCCTTGCTTTCTGGGCCTTCCGCTTCCTTAGGTGTTCCGCACCTTCGCCGCCGCTTTCCGCGCCGCCACCAGTACCGGGTCCCACACCGGGCTGAACGGTGGGGCGTAGCCGAGGTCGAGGGTGGTCATCTGTTCGGCCGTCATGCCTGCCGTGAGGGCCACCGCCGCGATGTCGACCCGCTTGCCCGCGCCCTCCCTGCCGACGATCTGTACGCCGAGCAGGCGGCCCGTGCGGCGTTCGGCGAGCATCTTGACCGTCATCGGGGAGGCGCCGGGGTAGTAGCCGGCCCGGCTGGTCGACTCGATGGTGACCGTCTCGAACTGGAGGCCCGCCCTGCGCGCGTCCTTCTCGCGCAGGCCGGTCCGGGCGATCTCCAGGTCGCAGACCTTGCTGACGGCGGTGCCGACCACGCCGGGAAACGTGGCGTAACCGCCGCCCGCGTTGGTGCCGATGATCTGCCCGTGCTTGTTGGCGTGAGTGCCCAGCGGAATGTGGCGTTCCTGGCCGGAGACCAGGTCGAGGACCTCGACGCAGTCGCCGCCGGCCCAGATGTTCTCGTGGCCGCGTACCCGCATCGCCAGGTCCGTGAGGAGACCGCCGTGGGCGCCCAGGGGCAGTCCGGCGGCCTTGGCGAGGCCGGTCTCCGGGCGGACGCCGATGCCGAGGACCACCACGTCGGCCGGGTACTCGCCGCCCGCCGTGACGACGGCCCGGACCCGGCCGTCGTCGTGCGTGAGCAGCTCGGTGACCTCGGCGTCGTTCACCATGGTGATCCCGAGGCCCTCCATCGCCCGGTGGACCAGGCGCCCCATGTCCGGGTCGAGCGTCGACATCGGCTCGCTGCCCCGGTTGACGACCGTCACCAGGTAGCCGCGGTTGATGAGAGCCTCGGCCATCTCCACGCCGATGTAGCCCGCCCCCACGACCACGGCGTGCCGCCCGCGCGCGCGGGTGCGCGTCAGCGTGTCGAGCAACTCCTGCCCGTCGTCGAGTGTCTGCACCCCGTGCACGCCCTCGGCGTCCGCCCCCGGCATCTCCGGCCGGATCGGCCGGGCCCCGGTGGCGATGACGAGTTTGTCGTACGACGTCCAGGACTCGGCTCCGGAATCGACGTCACGCGCGTGCACGCCCTGCCGGCCGAGGTCGATCGCCGTGACCTCGGTGCGCAGACGCAGGTCGATCCCGCGCGCGCGGTGCTCCTCGGGCGTGCGGGCGATCAGTTCGTCCCGCTCGGTGACGTCGCCGCCCACCCAGTACGGGATGCCGCAGGCCGAGTAGGACGTGAAGTGGCCGCGTTCGAAGGCCACGATGTCCAGTTCCCCGGGCCCCTTGAGCCGACGGGCCTGGGACGCCGCGGACATGCCCGCGGCGTCCGCGCCGATCACGACCAGCCGCTCCCGCCCGGACGCCCCGTGGCGCGCGCTCTCGCTCATGCTCATGCGAACACGCTACGGGGCTACGGCAATCCGGTCCCGTCCGGCCCGGACGGGACCGGCCCGGTCCCGGTCCACGGCTCGGCTCCCCGGTGCTCGGGTCGGTTCCGGCCCGATCAGTCCCGTCCGGCCTCATCCCGCCCGGCCTCTTCCCGCCCGGCCTCACTCGGCGCGGCCGGCCGGATCGCCCGGCGGCGTGGCCGCAGCAGCCGCAGCCACACGAGCAGGATCAGCGCGAGCACCGCGGCGAACGGCAGCACCGCACCGAAGACGACCGCGATCCAGCGCAGCATCGTCACGAACGCGTCCCAGCCTCCCGCCAGCGCGTCCACGAACCCCGGGTCGTCGTCCTCCTTCTCGGCCACCACCGGCTTCTCGGTCAGAGTCAGCGTGATCGTGGCCATGCTGGTGCGGTCCTTGAGGGAGGCCTGCTGGGCGAGCAGGGCCTCCAGGTCGGACTCGCGACGGCTCAGCTCGCCCTCCAGAGTGACCACGTCGCTCAGCTTCGTGGCCTGGTCCATCAGCTCACGGACGCGGATCACGCTGGCGCGCTGCGAGGTGATGCGGCTCTCCACGTCGACGATCTGGTCGGTGACGTCCTGTGCCTTCGCCGTGCGCTCGAGGAGCTTGCCCGCGCCCTGGAGGCCGGCCAGGACGGCGTCGTACTTCTCCACCGGCACGCGCAGGACGACACGGGTCTGCTCGGAGCTGTCCTCGTCGCGAACGGTCGTCTCGTCGCTGAGGTAGCCGCCGGCGTTCTCGGTGGCCGCGCGAGCCTGGTCGAGGGCCTTCGACACGTTCTTGACCTGCACGGTCAGCGTGGCGGTGCGGATGATGCGGTTCACCGACGGCTTCGGCGCCGTGGTCGCCTTCGAGCCGCTCGCGCCCGCGCCGGCGCCCGAGCCCGCCTTGGCGTCCTCGGCGGGCTGCGCGACGCCGGCCTCCGGACCGGCCGCCTTCTCGGCACTGCCGCTGCTGCTGTCACCCATGTCGTTCGCACCGCATCCGGCGAGGGCGACGGTGGCGGCGAGCAGGACGCCCGCCAGAGCGTGGACCGGTCGTACGGAACGTGTCGGACGTCGTGTGGGACGTCGTACGGAACGTCGTGTGCGCATGTGGGCGTACCCCCGGGGGTTCGGCGACGGCTGATGGTCCTTCGACGCCGGAGCGGGGCCGGACGTTGGCCTCCGAGGGTTCCGAACAGGTCACGGTCGGGACGCGGGAAGGACACCGGAGGCGGACCCCGGACGGCACGACGGCTCGGGCGGGACGCCCCGGGGGAGCGGGGGCGCGTTCTGAGTGTCAGTGCGGTTTGAGAGAGTTGGGGCATGAGCGCAACGGATACGGGCACGAGGCATGTCGTCGTGGTGGGAGCCGGGATCGCGGGCCTGGCGGCCGCCCACCGGCTGCTGGACCGCGGCGCCCGCGTGACCGTGCTGGAGGCTTCCGACCGGGTGGGCGGCAAGCTGCTGCCCGGCGAGATCGAGGGCGTCCGGGTCGACCTGGGCGCCGAGTCGATGCTGGCCCGCCGCCCCGAGGCGGTCGCCCTCGCGCGCGAGGTGGGCCTCGCCGGCCGGCTCCGGCAACCGGCCACCGCCACCGCCTCGATCTGGACCCGCGGCGCCCTGCGCCCGATGCCCAAGGGCCACGTCATGGGCGTCCCCGGCACCGCCGCCGCGCTGGCCGGCGTTCTCTCCGACCAGGGCCTCGCCCGGATCGCCCGCGATGCCGACCTGCCCCGCACGGAGGTCGGCGAGGACGTGGCCGTCGGCGAGTTCGTGGCGGCCCGCCTGGGCCGCGAGGTCGTCGACCGCCTGGTGGAACCCCTGCTCGGCGGGGTCTACGCCGGTGACGCCTACCGTCTTTCGATGCGCTCGGCCGTCCCGCAGCTGTTCCAGGCCGCGCGCACGCACCGCTCGCTCACCGAGGCCGTCCGCGACATCCAGGCGAAGGCCGCCGCCAGCCGGCAGACCGGACCGGTGTTCATGGGCATCGAGGGCGGCGTCGGCTCGCTGCCCCCCGCCGTGGCCGCGTCCGTCGAGGCGCGCGGCGGCGAGATCCGCACGCGCGCGTCCGTGAGCGCACTGCGCCGCGAGCCCGCCGGCGGCTGGCACGTCACCGTCGGCGACCGGATCCTGCACGCGGACGGCGTCATCGTCGCCGCCCCGGCGCCCGTCGCCGCCGCACTGCTCGCCGTCGAGTGCCCCGAGGCCGCCGCCGAGCTGCGCACCGTCGAGTACGCCTCCATGGCCCTGATCACCCTCGCCTACCGCCGCTCCGGGACCGCCGCCCTGCCCGACGGCAGCGGATTCCTCGTCCCGCCCGTCGACGGCCGCACCATCAAGGCGTCCACGTTCGCCTCCCAGAAGTGGGGCTGGATCGCCGACCAGGACCCGGACGTGGCCGTACTGCGCACCTCCGTCGGACGCCACGGGGAGACGGCGATCCTGGAGCGCTCCGACGCCGAACTCGTCGACGTCTCCCGGCAGGACCTGAAGGCCGCCACCGGACTGGACGCCACACCCCTCGAAACCCGCGTCACCCGGTGGACGGACGGTCTGCCCCAGTACCCGGTCGGCCACCACGCGCGCGTGGCCCGCATCCGCGAACACGTCGGGAAGCTCCCCGGCCTCGCCGTGTGCGGCGCGCCCTACGACGGCGTCGGCATCCCCGCCTGCATCGCGAGCGCGTACGCGGCGGTCGACCAGATCGGCGGCGACATGAGCGCCGTGCGCGAGCTGACGGCCGACCCCGTGCAAAGTCTGCACGGCGGAGCGGGAGAATGAGAACCATGAGTGACGACGCCCCCACCACCGAGTCCGGCAGGATCCCGAACAAGGGCAAGCTGGCCAAGGACCTCAACGAGGTCATCCGCTACACGCTGTGGTCCGTCTTCAAGCTGAAGGACACCCTCCCCGAGGACCGCACCGGCTACGCCGACGAGGTCCAGGAGCTGTTCGACCAGCTCGCCGCCAAGGACGTCACGGTCCGCGGCACCTACGACGTGTCCGGTCTGCGCGCCGACGCCGACCTCATGATCTGGTGGCACGCCGAGACCAGCGACCAGCTCCAGGAGGCGTACAACCTGTTCCGCCGCACCAGGCTGGGCCGCGCGCTCGAGCCGGTCTGGTCGAACATGGCGCTGCACCGCCCCGCCGAGTTCAACCGCTCGCACGTCCCGGCGTTCCTCGCCGACGAGACGCCGCGCGACTACATCAGCGTCTACCCCTTCGTGCGCAGCTACGACTGGTACCTGCTGCCCGACGAGGACCGCCGCCGCATGCTCGCCGACCACGGCAAGATGGCCCGCGGCTACCCCGACGTCCGCGCCAACACGGTCGCCTCGTTCTCCCTCGGCGACTACGAGTGGATCCTCGCCTTCGAGGCCGACGAGCTGTACCGCATCGTCGACCTCATGCGCCACCTGCGCGCCTCCGAGGCACGCATGCACGTGCGCGAGGAGGTCCCGTTCTACACGGGCCGCCGCAAGGACGTCGCCGAACTGGTCGCCGGACTCGCCTGATCAGCGCCCCGGCCGGGCGGCCGCCGCGCTCTTCTCGGCGCGGCCGGCCGGCCGGGGCTCCGCGTGCGGCGCGCAGGCCGCGCGCCGCGCCGGCAGCCGCCCCTCCAGCAGGTAGGCCTCCAGGTGGCCGTTGACGCAGGCGTTCGGCCCGCCCGCGATGCCATGGGTGCCGGCGTCCCGCTCCGTCACCAGCACCGAGCCCGTCAGCCGCCGGTGCATCTCCAGAGCGCCGTCGTACGGTGCGGCGGCGTCCCGTTCGGCCGCCAGGATCAGCGTCGGCGCCAATTCACCGGGACCGGTCCGCACGTCCAGGGGCTGCTGCCGGGGCGCCTGCCAGTAGGCGCACGGCAGATTCGCCCACACGTTGTCCCAGGTCTCGAACGGGGCCACGCGCGCGAGCCGCGTGTTGTCCCGGTCCCACACCCGGAAGTCCGTCGGCCACGGCCCGTCGTTGCACTCCACGGCCGTGTACACGGCCGTGGCGTTCTCCGCCTCCGCCGCGGCCTCCAGGGGCGGCGCGGCCAGCGCGACCAGCAGCTTCGGATCGCCCTTCAGATACGCCGACAGTGCCTCCGCGCGCGACGGCCAGTAGTCGTCGTAGTACCCCGCCTGGAGGAACGTGCCCTGCAACTGCGCGGGCCCCACCTTCCCGCCGGCCGGCTTCGAGGCCAGCCTCTCCCGCGCCCGCTCGTAACTGCGCAGCACCGCCTGCGAGGTCCTGCCCAGCCGGTACACCCCGTCGTGCCGGGCGACCCACTCCCGGAAGTCCTCCCAGCGGCTCTCGAACGCCGCCGACTGGCCGAGGTTGTTGCGGTACCAGATCTGCGCCGGGTCCGGGTTCACCGCCGCGTCGAACACCATCCGCCGTACGTGAGAGGGGAAGAGTGTCGCGTACAGCGCCCCGAAGTAGGTGCCGTACGACGCCCCCATGAAGGTCAGCCGGTCCTCGCCGAGCGCGGCCCGAAGGACGTCCAGATCACGGGCGTTGTTCAGCGAGTTGTAGTGCCGCAGCGCGTCACCCGCCCGCTGCGCGCAGCCACGCGCGTACGCCTTCGCCCGCGCCACGCGCTCCCGCTTGTACGTCTGCGAGGGATGCGCAGGGGCGGGGGCGGGGCCCCTGAAGAAGGTCTTGGGGTCCTCGCAGGACAGCGGGGCGGAGCGGCCGACCCCGCGCGGGTCGTAGCCCACGAGGTCGTAGGCGGCACCGATGCGCTTCCACTCGGGGATCATGCCGATCAGCGGGAAGTACAGGCCCGAGGCGCCCGGCCCACCCGGGTTGAAGACCAGCGAGCCCTGCCGGGGGACCCGGCGCTTGCTGTTGTGCGGGTCACGGTGGGTCGCCCTGACCCGGCTGACGGCCAGCTCGATCCGCTTGCCGTTCGGCCGCGCGTAGTCCAGCGGCACGCCGACCTTGCCGCACTCCACGCTCTCCGGCAGATCCGGTACGTCGGTACAGGCCCCGAAGTCGATCCCCGCCGCCGCGGCCCGCTCGGCGGCGATCGCCACACCGGGCACGGCGTTCGGGGTCCCGCCCGCGGGGACGGCGGAGAGGATGGTCAGGAGCAGGGCTCCCGTGGCCGAGTGGAGGACGGCAGCTCTCATCGCGTGTCCCTTCGAAGCGCGGCAGCGACAGAAGGGATGGTTCGTCCGCCGGTTGCCGAAGGCAAGCACCGCCGGGGGGTGTCGGCGCCGATGCCCCTTGTGCGCCCCCCCGGCGGTGCTTGCCTTCGGCAACCGGCGGACGAACCATCCCTTC
>NZ_JARGEF010000253.1:0-11531 GCF_033794725.1 Streptomyces sp. ID05-39B
ATAATGCGTCTAAGTATATTTCTGCATTTCTCGGGGGCTTCGTAGTGGGTGTAAGCACGCCATGTCTGCGTAACCATCGGTTCAGACGACCTTGCGACGCTCGGCCGATGAACCGTGCCGTGCCCGAGCCTTCGCCTCCCCCCGAGGACAAACGCCTCGACGGGAACGCCGACGCGCTCCCCCGCGCCCGTTCCGACGCGCCGGTGTCACTGTCGGCGCGGAAGAATGGGGTCATGAGCCAGTCGAACGCCCAGGCCAAGGTCCAGCACGAGCAGCCCTCCGTGGGCTCCATAGCCGCGCACCGCCCGCACACGGTGGCCGCCGCGGTCTCCGATCTGGAACCCGACATCGACGCCGACCTCGACGGATACGAGGAGTCGCCGTACGACGGGCCCCAGCTGCCGCAGGGCCGCTTCCTCGACCGGGAGCGCAGCTGGCTCGCGTTCAACGAGCGGGTTCTCGAACTCGCCGAGGACCCGAACACGCCCCTGCTCGAGCGGGCCAACTTCCTCGCGATCTTCGCGAGCAACCTGGACGAGTTCTTCATGGTCCGGGTGGCCGGGCTCAAGCGCCGTATCGCCACCGGCGTCGCCACCCGCTCCGCCTCCGGTCTCCAGCCGCGCGAAGTGCTGGAGATGATCTGGGCCCGCTCCCGCGAGCTGATGGCCCGGCACGCCGCCTGTTACCACGAGGACGTCGCCCCCGCCCTCGCGGAGGAGGGCATCCACCTGGTCCGCTGGAACGAGCTGGCGGAGAAGGAGCAGGCCCGCCTCTTCACCCTGTTCCGGCATCAGATCTTCCCGGTCCTGACCCCCCTCGCGGTCGACCCGGCGCACCCCTTCCCCTACATCTCGGGTCTCTCCCTGAACCTCGCGGTGATCGTGCGCAACCCGGTCAGCGGGCACAAGCACTTCGCGCGTGTGAAGGTGCCGCCGCTGCTGTCCCGCTTCCTGGAGTGCTCCCCGGGCCGGTTCGTCCCCGTCGAGGACGTCATCGCCGCTCATCTGGAGGAGCTGTTCCCGGGCATGGAGGTGCTGGAGAGCCACGCCTTCCGCCTCACCCGCAACGAGGACCTCGAGGTCGAGGAGGACGACGCCGAGAACCTCCTCCAGGCCCTGGAGAAGGAACTCATGCGGCGCCGCTTCGGACCGCCGGTGCGCCTGGAGGTCGAGGAGTCCATCGACCGCGAGGTGCTCGACCTGCTGGTGCGTGAGCTGAAGATCAGCGAGGCCGAGGTGTACCCGCTGCCGGGCCCCCTGGACCTCACCGGCCTCTTCCGCATCCACGGCCTCGACCGGCCCGAGCTGAAGTACCGCAAGTTCATCGCGGGCGTCCACCGCGATCTGGCGGAGGTGGAGTCGGCGTCCGAGCCCGACATATTCGCCGCGCTGCGCAACCGGGACGTGCTGCTGCACCACCCGTACGACTCGTTCTCGACCTCCGTGCAGGCGTTCCTCCAGCAGGCGGCCGACGACCCGGACGTCCTCGCGATCAAGCAGACCCTGTACCGGACCTCCGGCGACTCCCCGATAGTCGACGCCCTCATCGACGCCGCCGAGTCCGGCAAGCAGGTCCTCGTCCTGGTCGAGATCAAGGCCCGCTTCGACGAGCACGCCAACATCAAGTGGGCGCGCAAACTGGAGGAGGCCGGCTGCCACGTCGTCTACGGCCTCGTCGGCCTGAAGACCCACTGCAAGCTGTCCCTGGTGGTTCGTCAGGAGGGCGAGACGCTACGGCGTTACAGCCACGTCGGCACCGGCAACTACCACCCGAAGACGGCCCGGCTGTACGAGGACCTCGGCCTGCTCACCGCCGACCAGCAGGTCGGCGCGGACCTCTCCGACCTGTTCAACCGGCTCTCCGGCTACTCCCGCCGCGAGACCTACCGCCGGCTGCTGGTCGCCCCCAAGTCCCTGCGCGACGGCCTGATCTCGCGGATCGACAAGGAGGTCCAGCACCATCGCGCCGGACGTCCCGCCCACGTCCGCATCAAGGTCAACTCGATGGTGGACGAGGCGATCATCGACGCCCTGTACCGGGCGTCCCAGGCCGGTGTCACGGTCGACGTCTGGGTGCGGGGCATCTGCGCCGTACGGCCGGGCGTGCCGGGCCTGTCGGACAACATCCGGGTCCGTTCGATCCTCGGCCGCTTCCTGGAGCACTCCCGGGTGTTCGGCTTCGGCAACGGCGGCGAACCCGAGGTGTGGATCGGCAGCGCCGACATGATGCACCGCAACCTCGACCGTCGTATCGAGGCACTGGTCAGGGTCGTCGACCCGGCCCACCGCGCGGCCCTGAACAGACTGTTGGAGACCGGCATGTCGGACGCGACCGCCTCCTGGCACCTCGGCCCGGACGGCGAGTGGACCCGGCACGCGACCGACGCGGACGGCCAACCCCTGCGCAACGTCCAGGAGATGCTCATAGACGCCCGGAGGCGCCGGCGTGGCACAGCGACACCATGACCTGACGGATTCCGCGGCCGGGCCCGCCGCCCCGCCCGTGACCGGAGAGGCCCTCGCGGGCCATCTCCGGGGCCAGGCCACCGAGTTCCTCCGGGCGCTGCGCCTGCACCGGGAGACCGGTGGCGGGCCGAACGGCTCGGGCGGCGGCACGGCGGACGCCGTCGACGCGGCGCGCGCGCTGCGCCGCTCGGCCCGCCGGATCAGCGCCGGCCTGCACACGTTCCGCCCGCTCCTGGACCCCGGCTGGTCGGAGGAGATCCGCCCGGAACTGGCCTGGCTGTCGGGCACGCTGGCGCTGGAGCAGGCCTGCGAGTCCCGCCTGGACCGGCTGCTGCTGGCGCTGCACCGGCTGTCGGGCGCGACGACGGTACCGACGCAGACCCCTGGCGCGGGCACCGGCACGGGCGCCGGAACCGCCGTGTCCGTATCCGTATCCGTATCCGCGACCGCCGCAGCCGCAGCCGCGACCACGACCACCACTCAGAGGACCGCCCCCCGCCCCAGCCCCGACCGCGGCAACCTCACCGTGGGCGCGGCGAAGGCGGGCGCCCTCCTCGACCGTCAGCTGACCCTGGCCCGCACCCGGGCGCACTCCACCGCCCTCCAGGCGCTCGGTTCCTCCCGCTTCCACGCCGTGGCGGACAAGGTCGCCGTCCTCGCCAGTGAGGTCCCCCTCGCGCCGCACGCCGCCACCACCGACCCGCGTCCCCTGGCCGCGGCTGCCGAGGAGCGCCTCACGGACGCGGTGGCCGCGCTCCCCCTGGTCACCGCGGGCCATCCGTACAACGCGGAGGCGCTGATCCACGGCCTGTCCCCGGACCCGGCCCCGCACCCGCAGGACGCGCCCTGGCACCAGGTCCGTCTCCTGCTGCGCCTGCACCGGTACGCCCTGGAGGCCCTGCACGGCGACGACGCCCCGCTGGACGTCCGGCTGCTCTCGGCGGGCCAGGCCCTCGACCGGCACCGCGACGCCTCGGAGGCGGCGGCCGCTGCGGCCCAGGCGGCCCGTACGCCGCGCATCGCCCCGGCGACGGCGTACGCGCTCGGCGTGCTGCACGCGGACCAGCGGCACGAGGTGGAGGCGGCCCGTTATGCCTTCCAGCGTTCGTGGCAGAAGCAGACCATCGGCACGGGCACGTCGTAGTCGACACGTCATGGCCGGGACGACGCAGCCCGCACGCGGGCCTTCGTACACGGCCCCACGGACAGGCGGTGACAGATGAGCACTCACGACGGCACCCCCGAAGCCGGAACACACGGCACCCCCGAAGGCGGTACGCACGGCACCCCCGGAGAGACGGTGGCCGGGACCACCGTCCGGGCAGCCGGCTGCGTCCTGTGGCGCCGGTCGCCGTGCGGCGGTGACCTGGAGATATGTCTGGTCCACCGACCGAAGTACGACGACTGGTCGCACCCCAAGGGCAAGCTCAAGCGTGGCGAGGACTGGCTGGCGTGCGCCCTCCGCGAGGTGGCCGAGGAGACGGGTTACGCGGCACACCCGGGCCCCTACCTGCACAGCGTCCGCTATGTCGCCCAGGACCGCCCCAAGGAGGTCCGCTACTGGGCGGCCGAGGCGGGGCCCGGCCGTTTCGTCCCGAACGACGAGGTGGACCGGCTGCTCTGGCTGCCCCCGGCGGCGGCCCGCGAGCGCCTCACCCAGCCGAGGGACAGCGCCCTCGTCGACGCGCTGCTGACCGCTGTGCATCTGGCCTAGGGCCCTGTCCTGCGGATCGTGCCGCAGGACAGGGCGGTCTGGCACGCCCATCTGCGGCGTTGTCGTCGGTTGCGATGGCTACGCCGTCACTCCCTCCTCCGCCTCGCAGCTGGACGCACCAGACCCCGCTCACCGGTGCCGATGAGGCGCCGCAGATCTCCTGCGACCTGATCCGCCGGACAGGCCCTGGCCCGGGTTCCGGCCGGAATCACCCTGTGTCCTCGGCGTGAGCGTTCCGTGAACTAACCACACCGCCTCCAGGGGTTCACCCCGCGTTCATTCAGGCCCATAGGCGGCTTCACCTGTTCTGCCTAATTTCGGCCTTACCCGGTGCGGTGCGTGACCTTCAGGGAAGCGCTCGTGCCGCCACAGTCTTCGCACGCCGCCGGATTCAGGACGGCGGCTCCTGGAAGGATTTTCCTCAAGTGAAGCTTCAGCGCATGAACCGGCGGGCCCTCACCCTCGGTGCTCTCGCCGTGTCCGGCGCCCTGGCCCTCACGGCGTGCGGCTCCGACGACACCGGCACCACGGGCAGCGGCAGCGGCTCGGCCGCGGCCACAGGCGCCAGTGACATCAAGTGTGACGACGCCAAGGGCCAGCTCCTCGCCGACGGCTCCTCCGCGCAGAAGAACGCGATCGACGCCTGGGTCAAGAACTTCACCCAGGCCTGCAACGGGGTCCAGGTCAACTACAAGGGCTCCGGTTCCGGCGCCGGTATCACCGCGTTCACGCAGGGCACGGTCGCCTTCGCCGGCTCCGACTCCGCGCTGAAGCCGGACGAGGTCGAGGCCTCCCAGAAGGTCTGCACCGGCGGCCAGGGCGTCGACCTGCCGATGGTGGCCGGCCCGATCGCCGTCGCCTACAACGTGTCCGGTGTCGAGAACCTCGTCCTGGACGCGCCGACCCTGGCTAAGATCTTCGACGGCAAGATCAAGAAGTGGAACGACGCGGCCATCACGAAGCTCAACCCCGACGCGAAGCTTCCCGACCTCCAGATCCAGCCGTACCACCGCTCGGACGAGTCCGGCACCACGGACAACTTCACCAAGTACCTGATCGCCGCCGCGCCGGACGACTGGAAGTACGAGGGCGGCAAGGCCTGGCAGGCCAAGGGCGGCCAGTCCGCGTCCGGTTCCTCCGGCGTGGCCCAGGGCGTCAAGCAGACCAACGGCGCCATCGGCTACATGGAGCTGTCGTACGCCAAGGACGGTCTCGGCACCGTCGCCCTGAACACCGGTGCCGCCGCCCCGGTCAAGGCCTCCTCCGACGGCGCCACCAAGGCCGTCGCCGCCGCGAAGGTCGTCGGCACGGGCAACGACCTGGCGCTCAAGCTCGACTACACCACCAAGGCCGAGGGCGCGTACCCGATCACCCTGGTGACGTACGAGATCGCCTGCGACAAGGGCAACAAGGCCGAGACCCTGCCGGCCACCAAGGCCTTCCTGCGGTACCTGGCCAGCGAGCAGGGCCAGGGCATCCTCTCGGGCATCGACTACGCGCCGATCCCCGACTCCATCATCACCAAGGTCCGCACCACCATCGAGGGCCTGAGCTGATCTGAAGGTGCGGTCCGGCGCCGGGGTCACCCGGCCCGGACCGCACCGTCCGGTGCACCGCCGCCAGGGGCCGCACGCACACCCGGCCCCGCCCGAGCCGCCCACCCACGAGCGGCTCCGCAGACCGGAGAACCCCCATGGACATAACGACACAGAAGCCAGACCAAGCACCTCCTCCCCCGGCCCCGCCGACCACCACCGAGCACAAGCGTGCGGCGCGCGGCGCCACCCGACCCGGCGACCGGATCTTCCTCGGTCTCTCCCGCGGGTCGGGCATCCTGCTGCTCGCGATCATGGCCGCGATCGCGGGCTTTCTCGCGTACCGGGCCTCGCTGGCCATCAGCAAGGACGACGCGAACTTCCTCACCGCCTTCGAGTGGAACACCGGCGTCATCCCGCCGAAGTTCGGCATCGCGGTCCTCGCCTTCGGCACGGTGGTCTCCTCGGTGATCGCCATGGTCCTCGCGGTCCCGATCGCCGTGGCCATCGCGCTGTTCCTCACCCACTACGCCCCGCGCAGGCTGCGCAGCCCGATCTCGTACGTGATCGACCTGCTCGCCGCCGTACCGTCCATCGTGTACGGCCTGTGGGGCGCCCTGATCCTCGTACCGCAGATGGACGGCCTCTTCGGCTGGCTGGACGAGTACCTGGGCTGGACCGGGATCTTCTCCTGGGACCAGGGCGCTCCGCGCTCGATGCTCACCGTCGGCATCCTCCTGGCGATCATGATCCTGCCGATCATCACCAACGTCAGCCGCGAGGTCTTCCGCCAGGTCCCGCAGATGCACGAAGAGGCGGCCCTGGCCCTCGGAGCCACGCGCTGGGAGGTCGTGCGGATGTCCGTGCTGCCGTTCGGCCGCTCCGGTGTGATCTCCGCGTCGATGCTCGGCCTCGGCCGCGCCCTGGGCGAGACGATGGCCGTCGCCACGGTCCTCTCCCCCGACTTCGACATCCACGCCAGCCTGCTCAACCCGGGCGGCGGCACCTTCGCCCAGAACATCGCCAGCAAGTTCAACGAGGCGTCCGAATTCGGCCGGGACGCGCTCATCGCCTCCGGTCTGGTCCTGTTCGTCATCACGCTGCTGGTCAACGGCGCGGCCCGCGCGATCATCGCCCGCCGCAAGGAGTACTCGGGGGCCAACGCATGAGCCACGCCGTCGTCAACGACAAGCGCCCCAGCACGCTGCGCGGCGCCGGCCTGCCGAAGTGGTCCCCCTGGGCCATCGCGGCCGGCTCGATCGCCCTCGCCGTGGCCATCGGCCTGGCCGGGGGCCTCGACAGCCGCGTCCAGTGGGGCCTGATCGCCGGCCTCCTCTTCCTGCTGGGCACCTACGGCATCGCCGCTCGCGTCGAGGGCCGCCGACAGGCCAAGGACCGCATCGCCACCGCCCTCGTATGGGTCGCGTTCCTGATCGCCATCGTGCCGCTGGCCTCGCTGATCTGGGCGACCGTGCAGCGCGGCACGAAGGTCCTGGACGTCTACTTCCTCACCCACTCCATGGGCGTCGTCGCCGACTCCGAGCCCGGCGGCGGCATCTACCACGCCATCGTCGGCAGCCTGGAGCAGGTCGGTCTCGCCACCGTGATCGGCGCCCCGATCGGCATCCTCACCGCGATCTACCTGGTGGAGTACGGGCGCGGGAACCTTGCGCGCGCCGTCACCTTCTTCGTGGACGTCATGACGGGCATCCCGTCGATCGTCGCGGGCCTGTTCATCCTCAGCCTCATGCTGATGTTCGACCTGCAGCCCTTCGGATTCGCCGGTTCGCTGGCGCTCGCCATCCTGATGATGCCGGTCGTCGTTCGTTCTACGGAGGAGATGCTCAAGCTCGTCCCCAACGAGCTGCGCGAGGCCTCTCTCGCCCTGGGCATCCCCAAGTGGCGCACGATCCTGAAGGTGGTCGTCCCGACCTCCGTCGGCGGCATCATCACCGGCGTCATGCTGTCGGTGGCCCGCATCGCGGGTGAGACCGCCCCTGTCCTGCTCCTCGTCTTCGGCAACCCGTTCATCAACACGAACCCGTTCGAGGGCGCGCAGGCGTCCCTGCCGCTGTACATCTACCAGCAGTACTCGCAGAGCGCGGGTTCGACGGCGGCGTACGACCGTGCCTGGGCGGCCTCGCTCACGCTGATCGCCTTCGTGATGATCCTCAACATGGTGGCCCGCGGCATCGCCCGCTGGAAGGCCCCGAAGACCGGTCGCTGACGGCGACCCCCACAGCGACCGACTCCGGAAGTGAAGTAGAAGACATGGCCAAGCGAATCGACGTAAGCGGACTGACCGCGTACTACGGCTCCCACAAGGCGATCGAGGACATCTCGATGACCGTCGAACCGCGTTCGGTGACGGCGTTCATCGGCCCCTCCGGCTGCGGCAAGTCGACGTTCCTGCGCACGCTGAACCGCATGCACGAGGTCACCTCCGGTGGCCGCGTCGAGGGCAAGGTGCTCCTCGACGACGAGGACCTGTACGGCCACGGCATCGACCCGGTGTCGGTGCGGCGCGAGGTCGGCATGGTGTTCCAGCGCCCGAACCCGTTCCCCACGATGTCGATCTTCGACAACGTGGCGGCGGGCCTGCGGCTGAACGGCAGCTACAAGAAGAACGAGCTGCAGGACGTCGTCGAGAAGTCCCTCAGGGGCGCGAACCTGTGGAACGAGGTGAAGGACCGCCTCAACAAGCCGGGCTCGGGCCTCTCCGGCGGCCAGCAGCAGCGTCTGTGCATCGCGCGGGCGATCGCGGTGGAGCCGAACGTCCTGCTGATGGACGAGCCCTGCTCCGCGCTCGACCCGATCTCCACCCTCGCGATCGAGGACCTGATCGGCGAGCTGAAGGAGCGCTTCACGATCGTCATCGTGACGCACAACATGCAGCAGGCGGCGCGCGTCTCCGACCGCACGGCGTTCTTCAACCTGTCGGCCGTCGGCCGGCCCGGCCGGCTGATCGAGATCGACGACACGGAGCGCATCTTCTCCAACCCGTCCGTCCAGGCCACCGAGGACTACATCTCGGGCCGCTTCGGCTAGAGCCCCGAACCCCTCGCGGTGCTGCATGGCGGTGCCACCGCGAGGACGCAGAAGAGCCCGCCCCCTGGCTCCCCGGGGGGCGGGCTCGCGCGTTGCACGGAAGGGCAGCGCCGCTACGGAGTCACCGCGACGGCGGCACCGTGACGGAAGCACCGTGACGGAAGCACCGTGACGGCGACGTCCCTACAGGAACACGAGGTTGACGATCCAGAAGGCGCAGGCCGCGACGACCGCCGCCGCCGGCATGGTGATGAACCATCCCAGCACGATGTTCTTGGCGACGCCCCACCGCACGGCGTTGACCCGCTTGGTCGCGCCCACGCCCATGATCGCCGACGTGATGACGTGCGTCGTCGAGATCGGCGCCTTGAAGAGGAACGCCGACATGAACATGATCGAGGCGCCGGTCGTCTCGGCCGCGAAGCCCTGCGGCGGGTCCAGCTCGATGATCTTGCGTCCCAGGGTCCGCATGATCCGCCAGCCACCGGCGTACGTACCGAGCGACAGCATCACCGCACAGGCGACCTTCACCCAGACCGGAATCGGGTCGTCGGCGCTCTGCACATCGCCGATGACGAGGGCCATCACGACGATGCCCATCGTCTTCTGGGCGTCCTGGAGGCCGTGCCCGAGCGCCATCCCGGCCGCCGACACGGTCTGCGCGATCCGGAAACCGCGCTTGGCCTTGTGCGGGTTGGCCCGGCGGAAGATCCACATGATCGCGCACATCACCAGATAACCGGCGATCAGGCCGACGACCGGCGAGACGAACATCGGGATGACGACCTTGTCCAGCACGCCGGACCAGATGACGTCCGTACCGCCCGCCAGTGCCGCGCCCACCATGCCGCCGAACAGCGCGTGGGACGAGGACGAGGGCAGCCCGAAGTACCAGGTGACCAGGTTCCAGACGATGGCGCCGACCAGCGCCGCGAAGAGGATGCCCATCCCCTTCGAGCCCTCGGGCGTCTCGATCAGGCCCTTGCTGACGGTGTGCGCGACCCCGCTGCCGAGGAACGCGCCCGCGAGGTTCATCACCGCGGCCATGGCGAGCGCCGCCCGCGGGGTCAGCGCCCGCGTCGACACCGACGTGGCGATGGCGTTCGCCGAGTCGTGGAAGCCGTTCGTGTACGTGAATCCGAGCGCGACCCCGATGGTCACGATCAGTGCGAAGGTGTCCATGAAGAGGTCAGGACTCCTTGACCGCGATGGTCTCCACCGTGTTCGCCACGTGCTCGAAGGCGTCCGCGGCCTCCTCCAGCACGTCCACGATCTGCTTGAGCTTCAGCACCTCGATCGCTTCGTACTTGCCGTTGAAGAGGTGGGCGAGCAGCTTGCGGTGAATCTGGTCGGCCTGGTTCTCCAGCCGGTTGACCTCGATCCAGTACTCGGTGAGGTTGGACATGGTCCGCAGGTTCGGCATGGCCTCGGCGGTCAGCTCGGCGGCCCGCGCCAGCACCTCGATCTGCTGCTCGACGCCCTTGGGCAGTTCCTCGACGTTGTAGAGGACGACGAGGTCGACGGCCTCCTCCATGAAGTCCATGATGTCGTCGAGGGACGACGCGAGGTTGTAGATGTCCTCGCGGTCGAACGGCGTGATGAAGGAGGAGTTCAACTGGTGGAAGATCGCGTGGGTGGCGTCGTCACCGGCGTGTTCAGCGGCCCGCATACGCTCTGCGATCTCGGCCCGGCCGGCGGTGTCCGCCCCGAGCAGTTCCATCAGGAGTTTCGAGCCTGTGACGATGTTGTCCGCGGACGCGGCGAACATGTCGTAGAAGCTCGTCTCCCTGGGGGTCAGACGAAAGCGCACGTGGGGTCCTCAGGATGCATCGGTTTCGGTCAGGCTGATGCTAGGCGCATCATCCGGCCACGGCTAATGGGCCGCCCACCAGTGTCACCCATCGCCTGCGGCGACCGGCAGCGGGGCCGCCCGGCGGTCCAGTCCACAGACCGCCGACAGCGGCGGCCACAGGCCCTATACCCGGCAAAGTTCGGTACGATATACCCAGTAGGGGTATATGTCTGGAGGACATCATGACGACCACCGAGGCCGGGGCGGCCACCGAAGAGGTCGTGACCGACCACGACCGCGGTGTGCACGGCTACCACAAACAAAAGGACGAGCACCTCAAGCGCCTGCGCCGCATCGAGGGGCAGATCCGCGGCCTCCAGCGCATGGTCGAGGAGGACACCTACTGCATCGACATACTCACCCAGGTGTCCGCCTCCACCAAGGCACTGCAGTCCTTCGCGCTGCAACTGCTGGAGGAGCACCTGCGCCACTGCGTCGCCGACGCGGCCGTCAAGGGCGGCGACGAGATCGACGCCAAGGTGGAGGAGGCCACGAAGGCCATCGGCCGCCTGCTGCGGACCTGATCACTCCACCCGCGCCCACGGCGACCGCCGTCGGGAGGCCCGCCCGTCATCCGGACGCCGGTGGCAAATCGACCAACAGCGTCGTCATCCGGCGCGGGCCTCGCGCTCCTCGGCAACCCTCAGCACCTCGTCGATGCTCTCCAGGCTGAGCCGGTCCTCGGCCGCGGAAGCCGCGATGATCAGCTCCCCGCACAGTTCGATCTCGGCGAGGGCCACGTGGTCCTGAACCGCCGTACCGCGAACCGGAGCCACGCGCATCACCTCGTCCCTGCCGTCACCGACTTCCTAGAGTAGGGAGCGGCGTACAGACCGCGCATGGCACGGATGGGCTAGTCCTCATACCGGTCCCATGGCCGAATCCAGCCCCCACCACACCATCACGCCCCGCCACAC
>NZ_JARGEF010000254.1:0-11508 GCF_033794725.1 Streptomyces sp. ID05-39B
GGACGAGCCCGCCCCGGCGGACCCCCCCTACGACGACGAGAGAGACCCCTTCGAGGCGGATCGCCACGAGCCGGACCCGTACGGCGAGGCCGGTCCCCACGGCGAGCCGGACCCCTTCGATGACGTCCCGCACGACCAGGACGGCTGGACCACCGCCCGCCCGGCCGTCCCGCACCAGGCAGCACCCCCCGAGCCGCGTCGGCCCCGCCTCACCCCTGAGGAGGCCCGCACGGTCGCCTCCTGGGACCGTGACCTGGACGCGCTCGCCGGCGAGCTGCAACGCGCCCGCCGGAGCGTCACGGACGTACCCCTCCCGGTGACCCTGACCGCGTCGCAGTTGCTGCGCCTGGCCGCCGACCCGGACGGACTCGCCCAGGAACTCGCGCGCCCCATGCCCAGCCCGCCCCAGCCGGCCGCGCGCCGGGGCACCAGGTTCCACGCGTGGGTGGAGGCCCGCTTCGAGGAGCTGACGCTGCCCTTCCTGGAACCGGACGAACTGCCCGGCGAGGACGCGGAGATCGCCGACGAACGCGACCTGGAGGCACTCAAGGACGCCTTCGAGCGCACCGAGTACGCCCATCGCACCCCCTACCGGGTCGAGGCGCCCGTCCAGCTCACCCTCGCCGACCGCGTCGTACGGGGCCGTATCGACGCCGTCTACAAGGACGGCGACGGCGACGGTGCGACGTACGAGATCGTCGACTGGAAGACGGGCCGGGGACATGACGGCGACCCGCTCCAGCTCGCCGTGTACCGGCTCGCGTGGGCCGAGCAGCACGGTGTGCCCGTGGAATCCGTCACAGCGGCATTCGTCTACGTGCGCACCGGCGAGGTCGTACGACCCGCGAATCTGCCGGACCGGGCCGCGCTGGAGCGCCTGTTGACCCAGGAGGACGCCCTTCAGGACGGCATGGAGGAGCGGGCAGCGCAAGTAAACCGTGCGTAAGTACCCGGCCGGGATGTCGGTGCGGCCGGATAGGCTCGTGACCATGAGCCAGACCCCGGACAGCGCCGTCCGCACGTACATCGAGCGCCACCGTGCGGCGTTCCTCGACGACCTCGCCGAGTGGCTGCGCATCCCGTCGGTCTCGGCCCAGCCCGACCACGCGCCCGATGTCTGCCGCAGCGCCGACTGGCTCGCCGCCAAGCTCCAGGAGACCGGCTTCCCGACCGCCGAGGTCTGGCAGACGCCCGGCGCTCCCGCCGTCTTCGCCGAATGGCCGTCCGGCGACTCGCAGGCACCCACCGTCCTGGTCTACGGCCACCACGACGTGCAGCCCGCCGCCCGCGAGGACGGCTGGGACAGCGACCCCTTCGAGCCGGTCGTCCGCGGAAACCGTCTCTACGCGCGCGGGGCGGCCGACGACAAGGGCCAGGTCTTCTTCCACACCCTGGGCGTGCGCGCCCACCTCGCCGCCACCGGCCGGACCGCCCCGGCCGTCAACCTCAAGCTGCTGATCGAGGGCGAGGAGGAGTCCAGCTCACCGAACTTCCGCGCCCTCGTCGAGGAGCACGCCCAGCGGCTCGCCGCCGACGCCGTGATCGTCTCCGACACCGGCATGTGGTCCGAGGACACCCCGACGGTCTGCACCGGCATGCGCGGGCTCGCCGAATGTGAGATCCGGCTGCACGGACCCGACCAGGACATCCACTCCGGCTCCTTCGGCGGCGCCGTGCCCAACCCGGCCACCGCCGCCGCCCGCCTCGTCGCCGCCCTGCACGACGAGCACGCGCGCGTGACGGTCCCCGGCTTCTACGACGGCATCGTCGAACTCACCGACCGCGAACGCGCTCTCTTCGCCGAGCTGCCCTTCGACGAGGAGAGCTGGCTGCGCACCGCCAAGTCGCACGCCACCCACGGCGAAGCCGGGCACACCACCCTGGAGCGCATCTGGGCCCGCCCCACCGCCGAGGTCAACGGTATCGGCGGCGGCTACCAGGGCCCCGGCAGCAAGACGATCGTCCCGTCCTCCGCCTTCGTGAAGCTGTCCTTCCGGCTGGTCGCGGGACAGGACCCCGACCAGGTGGAGAAGGCGGTCCGGGTCTGGGCCGAGGAGCGGGTACCCGCGGGCATCCGTCACGAGATCACGTTCAGCCCGGCCACGCGCCCGTGCCTGACCCCGCTGGACCACCCCGCCCTGCGCTCCGTCGTGCGCGCCATGGGCCGCGCCTTCGAGGGCCCCGTCCGCTTCACCCGCGAAGGAGGCTCGGGGCCCGCCGCCGACCTTCAGGAAGTACTCGACGCCCCGGTGCTCTTCCTGGGCATCTCCGTGCCCTCCGACGGATGGCACGCCCCGAACGAGAAGGTCGAGCTGGACCTCCTCCTCAAGGGCGTCGAAACCACCGCGTACCTCTGGGGTGACCTCGCCGAGACCTGGCGCCATGCGCCCTGACGACCTCGCACGGTCCGGAGCGACACCGCGCGCGGGGCACATCGGACAGGCCGCCCCGCACGGCGACACCGCACCGGACCCGGTCGCCCCCTGCCGCACGTCCCGCTGAACCGCCCGCCGAAACAACCGTTCCACCGGGGGAGTTGGAAGCACCCGTGACCACCTGGACCGACCAGAACGCCGACCGACCCATCTCGCTCACCGCCCCGAGCGGCATCGACCGCGCCGCCCACCACCGGCTCGACGAGGCCTGGCTCGCCGCGGCCTGGAGCCACCCCACGACACGCTGCTTCGTCGTCTCCGGCGGCCAGGTCCTCATCGACGAGACGCCCGACGGCCGGACCGAACTCGTCATGACGCCCTCCTTCGAGGCCCCCCTCACCGAGGCCCACCGCTACTTCCTGGGCACCGACGACGACGGCGTCAGCTACTTCGCCCTCCAGAAGGACGCGCTCCCCGGCCGTATCGACCAGTCCGCCCGCCCAGCGGGCCTTCGTGAGGCCGGACTGCTGCTGTCCCCGCGCGACACGGGCCTCATGGTGCACGCGGTCGGCCTGGAGAACTGGCAGCGCACCCACCGCTTCTGCTCGCGCTGCGGCGAGCGCACGGTCATCGCCGCCGCCGGCCACATCCGCCGCTGCCCCGCCTGCGGCGCCGAACACTACCCGCGCACCGACCCCGCGGTGATCATGGCGGTCACGGACGAGGAGGACCGCATCCTGCTCGGCCGTCAGGTCCACTGGCCGGAGGGCCGCTTCTCGACGCTGGCCGGCTTCGTCGAGCCCGGCGAGTCCATAGAGGAGACGGTGCGCCGGGAGGTCTTCGAGGAGGCCGGCGTCACGGTCGGCCAGGTCGAGTACGTCGCCAGCCAGCCCTGGCCCTTCCCGTCCAGCCTCATGCTCGGCTTCATGGCCCGCGCCACCTCCACCGTCATCGACGTCGACGGCGACGAGATCCACGAGGCCCGCTGGTTCTCCCGCGACGAACTCGGAGCGGGCTTCGAGTCCGGCGAGGTCCTGCCTCCTTACGGCATCTCCATCGCGGCCCGCCTGATCGAACTCTGGTACGGCAAGCCGCTGCCCATCCGCACCTTCACGTGACACACGACACGAAGAGGGCGGCCCCACAGATCCAGGAGCCGCCCTCTTCGCCGTACCGCCGTGACATCCGGCGAGTTACGCGCCGATCTTCTGCTTGACCTGGGCCAGCGAAGGGTTCGTCAGCGTGGAGCCGTCAGGGAACAGCACGGTCGGTACCGTCTGGTTTCCGCCATTCGCCTTCTCCACGAACGCCGCGGACTCCGGGTCCTGCTCGATGTTGATCTCGTTGTACGTGATGCCCTCGCGGTCCATCTGGCTCTTCAGCCTGCGGCAGTAGCCGCACCACGTGGTGCTGTACATCGTCACAGTGCCCGGCATGTGTCTCGCGCTCCTTCGGCGACTCGGGGGATGTGGGGTCGCGGAGAGGGAACGCGCGAGGAGGCACGGCCATTCCCGCGAACGGCCCCGGACCGCTGTGACGCCCGCCGCGAGCGGGTACGACGCCCGCCGCGGGTAGCTGAGACGCCCGCCGACCGGGGCTGTGATGCCTGCCGCATTAATACGACTGCAGCTGCCTCCCTGTGGACAACCGGCTCAGCTGTCTCCGGTGACCTGGCAGCATGGCTGTGTGACAGCAGCAACGCACTCCACCCTTTTCCCGCAGGTACCGGACTCGGCCGACGCGGTGCTCGAAGGGCTCGACCCCGAGCAGCGCGAGGTGGCCACCGCCCTGCACGGACCGGTGTGCGTACTGGCCGGAGCCGGTACCGGCAAGACCCGCGCGATCACCCACCGCATCGCCTACGGGGTGCGCGCGGGCATCCTGCAACCCTCCAGCGTCCTCGCCGTCACGTTCACCAACCGTGCGGCCGGAGAGATGCGCGGGAGGCTGCGGATGCTCGGAGCCCAGGGCGTCCAGGCTCGCACCTTCCACTCCGCGGCCCTGCGCCAGCTTCAGTATTTCTGGCCGAAAGCGATCGGTGGCTCCCTGCCCCGGCTCGTCGACCGCAAGGTCCAGCTCGTCGCCGATGCGGCGGCCGCCTGCCGCATCCGGCTCGACCGGGGCGAACTGCGGGACACCACCGCCGAGATCGAGTGGTGCAAGGTCACCCAGACGGTTCCCGCGGACTACCAGGCGGCCGCCGCCAAGGCCGGCCGCGAAACCCCCCGAGCGCCCGCCGAGATCGCCCAGCTGTACGCCGCCTACGAGGACCTCAAGCGGGAGCGAGGCGTCATCGACTTCGAGGACGTCCTCCTGCTGACCGTCGCCGTCCTCCAGGACCGGCAGGACATCGCCGAGCAGGTCCGCGCCCAGTACCAGCACTTCGTGGTCGACGAGTACCAGGACGTCAGCCCCCTCCAGCAGCGGCTCCTGGAGCTGTGGCTCGGCGACCGGGACACCCTGTGCGTGGTCGGCGACGCCAGCCAGACGATCTACTCCTTCACCGGAGCCACCCCCGACCACCTCCTCGACTTCCGTACCCGCCACCCCGGGGCCACCGTCGTCAAACTGGTCCGCGACTACCGCTCCACGCCTCAGGTCGTCCACCTCGCCAACGGTCTGCTGTCCCAGGCCCGCGGCCGGGCCGCCGACCACCGCCTGGAGCTGGTCTCCCAGCGCACACCGGGACCCGAACCCGTCTACAGCGAGTACACCGACGAGCCCGCCGAGGCCGAGGGCGCCGCCCGCCGCATCCGCGAGCTGGTCGACGCCGGTGTCCAGCCCGCCGAGATCGCCGTCCTGTTCCGCACCAACGCCCAGTCCGAGACCTACGAGCAGGCCCTCGCCGACGCCGGCATCCCCTACCAGCTGCGCGGCGCCGAGCGGTTCTTCGACCGCCCGGAGGTGCGCAAGGCGATCAACGCCCTGCGCGCCGCCGCCCGCTTCGGCGGCAACGACGCCCTGCTAGAGGACGCCGTCGACCTCCCCTCCCAGGTGCGCGCGGTCCTGTCCGGCGAGAACTGGACACCCCAGCCGCCGGCCGGATCAGGAGCCGTCCGGGAGCGCTGGGAGTCCCTGGCCGCCCTGGTGAACCTGGCGCAGGACTTCACCACCGCCAGAGCCGATGCCACGCTCGCCGACCTGATCGCCGAACTCGACGAACGGGCGGGCGCCCAGCACGCCCCCACGGTCCAGGGCGTCACCCTCGCCTCCCTGCACTCGGCCAAGGGCCTGGAGTGGGACGTCGTCTTCCTGGTCGGCGTCGCCGAGGGCATGATGCCGATCTCCTACGCCCGTACCGACGAGCAGATCGAGGAGGAGCGCCGGCTGCTCTACGTCGGCGTCACCCGGGCCCGTGAGCGCCTCCAGGTCTCCTGGGCGCTCTGCCGTTCGCCGGGCGGCCGCCCGAACCGCCGTCCCAGCCGCTTCCTCGACGGGCTGCGCCCGGGATCCGGCAGCACGGCGGGGCGCGGCGGAGGAGGCGGTGCCGGGGGCGTCGAGCGCGGTTTTCCGAGTGCGACGGCGGGCGTGGTGGCGGCCGTGCCGCGCCGGACCCCGCGCAGCCCGGCCCGCTGCCGGGTCTGCGGACGCACTCTGACCGACGCCGGCGAGATGAAGCTGATGCGCTGCGAGGACTGTCCGTCGGACATGGACGAGGGGCTCTACGAGCGGCTGCGGTCCTGGCGCGCGGTCCAGGCACGCCGGGCCGGGCAGCCCGCGTTCTGCGTCTTCACCGACAAGACCTTGATCGCGATCGCCGAGGCCGCCCCCGAGGAACCGGGCGAGCTGGTGCGGATCCCAGGCGTCGGCACGCGCAAGCTCAACCGCTACGGAACCGATGTCCTGGCCATCTGCGCAGGCCAGGACCTGGGAGCCGAGGACGAGGACGACTGATCCGAACTCGTCGGAAAAATAGTTTGCGCATGCCCCGGCAATCCCCATAGGTTCTTAGGCACGAGAACAGAGGCCTTCTCGGAGGCCAAGGTTCCGTGCTGTACTTGCATATCCGCCGGACCGGGTTCCATCCCGGTCCCCCGAGACGCCGAGAGGAGGCGATTCCAGTGATCATCATCAACAACAGCTCCGTCAGCACCGCCAAACTGACCGATCGCTCGATCGTCTCCGTGTGCACTCTCGCCGCCTCGAACCTGGGCACCGGTCTGTCCGGCATTCGTGCCGACCGGCCTGCGTCCCTCTCTGTCGCCCCCGCGGGCCTTGTTGTCCGCGAGCGCAGTGAGCGACCGACCAAGGCACTGGAAGCGGCAGTAGCGGCACAGGCGAAGGCCTATGCCTTTACGGCGACCGGTGCCGGAGCCCGGATGCAGACGACGCAGCACCACCAGATGTGGGCCTTCCGTGGGCCAGAACCCTGGAGTGATCCAGCCTGACAGTCGATCAGGCCGGCGCCTTCAGGGCCGCGGAACCCCACCCGGGATCCGCGGCCCTTCTGTTTGTCCCGACCCGGGACGACAGAGCGAAGGGGCCTCGGGACAAGAAAAGAACCCGGTACCAAGCCGCCACCCGGCCCAACAGGGCCGGAACGACCAGACGAGGAAGACGAACCGTGCAACTCGAAGCGCACGCCCCGTCCGTACCGCCTTCCGAAACGATCCCCCCGCCCGGCCTCACGGAGGACTCCACCTTGACCCCGCTCACGGCGCTCACCGCGCTCGACGACGCCATCGAGAACCTCGGCGTACCCGTCCCCTGCCGCTCCTACGACCCGGAGGTCTTCTTCGCCGAGTCGCCCGCGGACGTGGAGTACGCCAAGTCCCTCTGCCGTACCTGCCCGCTGGTCGAGGCCTGCCTCGCCGGCGCCAAGGAGCGGCGTGAGCCCTGGGGCGTCTGGGGTGGCGAGCTGTTCGTGCAGGGTGTCGTCGTCGCCCGGAAGCGGCCGCGTGGCCGTCCGCGCAAGAACCCGGTCACGGCATGAACACCATCGCAGGAACGATCGACCATCCCGTCACGCACGACCCCAAGAAGCAGGCCCCGATGAAGCCGTCCACGAACGAGCCCGCAGGCTCCGCGACCCAAGACGTCACCACCACCGGCGCGAGCGACTCGCGTCAGAACAGGACCCGCGAGATGCAACTCATCCCAGAAGCCCTGGCTCGTGCGCATATGCACGACCGGCTGCTCGAGGCCGAGCAGGAACGCCGGGCCATGCGCCTGGTGACCGCTCGCCGGATGCAGCGCCGTGCCGAGCGCGCCTCGCTGCGTGCCCGGCGGGCGCTCGCCATGGCCGTGATGCAGTAATCCCTTCCACCTGAAGCGGTGGCCTCCCGACAGGGGAGGCGAAGCTCCTGCGCGGGGGCCGGTCCGTCCGAACGGACCGGCCCCCGCGGCGCGTTGCGCCACGGAGAGCGGGGTGCGATCCGAGCGGGACCGGGCCACGCGGCCGGACGGGCCAGGTGCTCGTCAGCGCCGGTGGTGGGTCACACCTCCGCGACGGATTCCTCCACTTCCAGGCCCTCGTCGAGGACGAACCCCGGGAGCCAGCCCTCCAGTTCCTCCCGCAGCCGGACGGTCGCACCGAGCTGGCACAGCACGCCGATCGTGCTGAGCGTCACCCGGTGTATCAGCAGATAGGCCGGAGGAAGGTTGAGCTGCCTGCCCAACTGGTACGCGGGGGAGCGCGGGTCGGCAATCCGGGCCGCCTGACTGCGCATCCAGTCCCGGGTGAACGTGAACTCGTCGACCAGCGCCGGCTCGATGATCGGCAGCAGGTAGTCGAGGACCGCGTCGGGCTCCAGCTCGATGGACTCCTTGATGAAGCCCTCCTCGCGCAGCAAGTCGTACACCGCGTCCGCCTCGCCGTCGAGCGTCATGCGCAGCGAGGCGCCGATCGGCTCGGGAAGACCGCCGGACAGCCTGTCGACGGTGCCGAAGTCCAGGACCCCCAGGCGCCAGTCGTCCTCGCCGTCCGGACCACCGGGCACGAGACGGAAGTTGCCGGGATGCGGATCGGCGTGCAGCAGGCCGGTGCGGGCCGGCCCGGAGAAGAGGAAACGCGACAGCAGCTGGCCGGCGCGGTTGCGCTGCTCGGGCGTGCCACCGGCGATCACCTCGGATAGGGGTACGCCGTCGATCCACTCAGTGACCAGAATCTGGTCGCACTGGTGGACCACCGCCGGGACCAGGACGTCGGGATCTCCGTCGAACTCCTCCGCGTGCGCCTGCTGGGCCTGCGCCTCCAGGCCGTAGTCCAGCTCCTCGGAGACACGGTCCCGAAGTTCGGTGATCAGCGGCTTGATGTCCATGCCGGGTATGAGGGGGCCCAACAACCGCGCAAAACGGCTGAGTTGATTGAGGTCCGACAGCAGGGCCTCACCCGCGCCCGGATACTGGACCTTGACCGCGACCTCCCGTCCGTCGTGCCACACCGCCCGGTGCACCTGGCCGATCGAGGCGGCCGCGGCCGGTTTGTCGTCGAACTTGACGAACAGCTCGGCCCAGTCCTCGCCGAGCCGCTCCGCGAGCACGGCGTGCACCGTGCGGGTCGGCATGGGCGGCGCCGCCTCCTGGAGCTTGGTGAGGGCCGCCCTGTAGGGGCCGGCGACCTCCTCGGGCAGCGCGGACTCGAAGACGGACAGGGCCTGTCCGAACTTCATCGCGCCGCCCTTCAACTCACCGAGGACCTTGAAGAGCTGTTCCGCCGTGCGCTGTTGCAGCTCACGGCCGACGATCTCCGCGGACTCGCCCACGATCCGTTTACCCAGGCCCCACGTGGCCCGGCCCGCGATGCCGAGCGGGAGCGCGGCGAGCTTGGCGGTCCGGGTGACCGCCTTCCGGGGAAGATTAGACATGCGCCCTCCAGGTCCCAGAAAGCCGCGCCGCGTCTGCCGTACGGCGTAACTCCTTCGAATGCCGTTGCCCCGCCATTGTCGCGCGCGACTCGGCGTCCTCGGAGGCGGTGTGTTCCTCGTTACCTTTCTCCGCCGCTCCGCACCGGCAGGCGGGGTGCGCCCGCACCGGACGCGAATGCCACTGCAGGGCCGGTACGGAGACCTCCCAGCGTGCTCCCGAGCTGGACGGGAGAGTGCCGTCGAGAAAGGCGAGCGCGTGAGCCGCCGCCAGGCCCGCGACCGTGGTGGCCAGCGTCAGGTCGCAGGCGCGGACGGTACGCCGGGTGCCGGAGTGCCACTGCGCGACCAGCCGGGGCCACGCCGGGTCCCGGTCGGTGCGTGCCTCGTGCAGGCACCCCGCGCAGGCCGTCTCGCCGGGCAGGACGAGCGGGCCGACCACTCCGGTCGCCTCCACCACCCCCGCGTACAGATGCGGTGTGCCCGAGGCGATCAAGGGCTCGGCCTCGGAAGGAGCCGGGGCGTGCACGGACACGTCGTCCCGTGGGGCCAGGACCACCAGGGAGAAACCGGGCCCGTCCGCCTCGGCCGGTGAATGGGCACTCCTGCGGGGCGGCCGGTCCGGGGCGGCCCGGCGCACCGCACGACGGGCGGACTCGTCCCGGCGCTCACCGATCGCCTCGGGAGGCAGTCCGCCCGGGGCCACGTCCCCCGGCTCCACCACGCCGCCGTCACGCACGTCCACCTCGCCGACCCCCGCGCCCGACAGCAGTGAGGCGAGCACCGCGCCCACCCGGCCCGCACCCCGTACCTGTACCCGTTGCCGGCGTCTGGCGGCCAGGTGCTCGAGGGCTTCGCCCGGTTCCGACGTGGTCAGCGACAGCGACGCGAGGTCCGGCCGCAGCCGGTCCATGACGTCCTTCTTCTCCCGCAGAGCGGCTCCGTCCGACCCTCCGCCGCGGGAGTCGTCGAGCAGGCCTGCTCCCGCCAGCCGCCGCACGAGCTGATCGACATGTCCGTCCGGAAGGTCCATCCGGTGTCCCTCCTCTCGTAGGAGAGGGAGCCCACGGGTGCCGTCCAGCAGGTCCAGGAAACTGCCCGTCGCGGTGTCCACCGGGCCGAGCGTCACCGCGTGCGCCGGGGCCAGCCCGAACTGCACGGTGTTCAGATCACGCCAGCCGCGCCGCAGCGCGGACTTCACCATCGGATGCATAGAAGGCCCCCGTCAGCCTGGAATCTCCCCGTACGCCGGTGGGGCGGGGCCATGGAGGCGACCGCGATCCGCCGACGACTGCCAGCATGCCCGGCCGCGCCGACGGGCACCGAAAGTTGTCCACAGGGGCCGGGATTCATCGTACGAATCCGTCGTACGGGGCAAACGGGAGGTGAGAGATCAGAACCGAACCGTCCCGGAGTCGGGACTTCCCGCCTGCACAGCGGGTAACGTCGGGGCGTGCCCGCCGACCCACTGCACCGCGCCGGAACGCCACAGCGCAGCACGACGAGCCAGCCGCCGAGCGGCTCACGGGCGAGCGCGATCGAGGTCCGCAGGAGCGCCCGTCGACGCCGGACGGTCTCCGCGTACCGCGAGGGCGATCGCACCGTCGTGCTCATCCCTGCCCGGATGTCCGAGGCCGAGGAGCAACGCTGGGTGAGCGTCATGCTCGACAAGCTCGCCGCCCAGGAGAGCCGCCGACGCGCCCCCGGCGACGCGGAACTGGCCGAACACGCCGAGCGGCTGTCGGCGCAGTACTTCGACGGCCGGGCCCGGCCCACCACGGTCCGCTGGGTCACCAACCAGAACACCCGCTGGGGCTCCTGCACCCCCGCCGAAGGCAGCATCCGCCTGTCGCACCGTCTCAAGGGCATGCCGGAGTACGTGATCGACTACGTGCTTCTGCACGAGCTGGCGCATCTGCTCGTGCCCGGCCACGGCCCCGATTTCTGGCGGCTGCTGGAGGCGTATCCGCGCACCGAGCGGGCCCGCGGCTACCTGGAAGGGGTGGTCGCTGCCGAACGGCTGCCCCACCTGCCGGGCGCCCGCGAGGAGTGAGTCCCGCGCGCGTGTCGTCCCGCGGTGTGCCGCGCGGGTTGTGTACCGGGTCTGTACCGACCTCGTCCGGTGTCCGAGTTTGCCGTTAGCCTGACGCGACGCACTCGCAATCCGGATGGGGGACGGTCGTTACGCATGTCCAGGGAATTCCAACGCGGCCACAAGACCAGGATCAGTGACCTCACCGCGGGCACGGATCTGTACGTAGGTGTACAGATTTCCGGCCCTGGCCTGACCTTCGACATCAGCTGTTTCGGCCTCGACGCCGACGAGCGGC
>NZ_JARGEF010000255.1:0-11247 GCF_033794725.1 Streptomyces sp. ID05-39B
CCACCGCACACGAGGAAGTGGCGCACATGGCCTCCGGAACCACCGCTCCCCCACCCCCCGCCAGCCTCAGGCGCATCGTCGCCGCCAGCCTCATCGGCACCACCATCGAGTGGTACGACTTCTTTCTGTACGGCTCCGCCGCCGCGCTGGTGTTCAACAAACTGTTCTTTCCGGGCTCCGACCCGCTCGTCGGCACACTGCTGTCCTTCCTGACGTACGCCGTCGGATTCGCCGCACGTCCGATCGGGGCGTTGGTGTTCGGGCACTACGGGGACCGGCTCGGGCGCAAGAAGCTGCTGGTGCTCAGCCTGCTGCTGATGGGCGGGGCCACCTTCGCGATCGGGCTGCTGCCCACGCACGCGACCATCGGGACCGCCGCTCCGGTCCTGCTGACCGTGCTGCGGCTGGTGCAGGGCTTCGCGCTCGGCGGTGAGTGGGGCGGGGCCGTCCTGCTGGTGTCCGAGCACGGGGACGCGCGGCGGCGCGGGTTCTGGGCCTCGTGGCCGCAGACCGGGGCGCCGGCGGGGCAGTTGCTGGCGACCGGAGTGCTCTCCTTCCTGACCGCCGTGCTGTCGGACGCCGCCTTCGGCAGCTGGGGCTGGCGGATACCGTTCCTCCTCTCCGGTGTACTGGTGATGGTCGGTCTGTGGATTCGTCTCTCTGTCGATGAATCCCCGGTCTTCAAGGAGGCGTTGGCCCAGGCCGAGGCCCGCAGGGCGGCGGATGCCGGCGCCGTCGAGAAGATGCCGCTCGTGGCGGTGCTGCGGCACCACTGGCGTGACGTACTCATCGCGATGGGCGCGCGCATGGCGGAGAACATCTCCTACTACGTCATCACGGCGTTCATCCTGGTGTACGCGACGACCTCGGCCGGCGTCTCCCGCCAGACCGCCCTCAACGCCGTGCTCATCGCCTCCGCCGTGCACTTCGCGGTGATCCCGGCCTGGGGCGCGCTGTCCGACCGGGTCGGCAGGCGTCCCGTCTACCTGGTGGGCGCGGTCGGCATCGGCCTGTGGATGTTCCCCTTCTTCTCGCTCATCGACACGGGCGGCTTCGGAAACCTCATCCTCGCCGTGACCGTCGGACTGGTGCTGCACGGCGCCATGTACGCGCCGCAGGCCGCCTTCTTCTCCGAGATGTTCGCGACCAGGATGCGCTACTCCGGCGCCTCCATCGGAGCCCAGTTCGCCTCCGTCGCGGCAGGCGCTCCGGCACCGCTCATCGCCACCGCCCTGCTGGCCGACTACGGCGATTCCACCCCGATCGCCCTGTACGTGATCGCCGCGTCCCTACTGACGATCGTCGCCGTGTGTGTGGCCAAGGAGACCCGCCACCGCGACCTGGCCGAGATGGACACCACCGCCGGGGTGGCGGACAGGGCGGCCCGGACGGAGGACGCCGGCGTCCTCTGATCCCGGTCCGTGTGCCGGGCTGACCCATCCGTGCCTCCTGGGAGGGCGGGGGTCAGCTCGGTATCCGGGCCGCCAGCCGTTGGAGCCGCAGGGCGAGTTGGATCTCCAGGGCGCGGGCGGGACTCTGCCAGTCCTCGCCGAGGAGGCGGGCGACCCGCTCCAGGCGCTGGGCCACGGTGTTGACATGGACGTGGAGGTCGTCCTTGGTGCGGGCCGGGCTCATCCCGCACGCGAAGTACGCGTCGAGGGTGCGGACCAGATCGGTGCCCCGCCGTTCGTCGTAGGCGACGACCTCGCCGATGGTGCGCTCGACGAATCCCGCCACGTCCCGGTCACCGGCGAGCAGCAGGCCCAGGAAGCCGAAGTCGTCGGCGGCCGCCCCGTCACCGCAGCGGCCGAGCAGTCGCAGGGCCTCCACGCAGCGGCGGCCCTCCCCGTAGGCGGCGACCACCGCCTCCGGGCGGGCCGCGGGGCCCCGCACGGGGGCGGAGGCACCGACGGTGACCGCCTCGTGGACGGCGGTGCCCAGATGACGGGCGGTGCGGTGGGCCAGCTCCGTCGCGGAGTCGCCCGGCGCCAGCGGCAGGAGCAGGACGGTGCCGCCGTCACGGGCGGCGGCCAGGCCGTGCCGGGTCGCGGCGAGATGGGAGGCGGCGGACCACAGGCGCCGTCGGGCTGCCGCCTCCTGGTCTGCGTCGGCGGAGTCGGCCTCCAGCCGTGCGGCGAGGACGACATGGGTGGCGTCGAGGTCGGCACGCAGCCGGGAGGCACGCTCGCGCAGTATGCGCGGGTCGCGGTCGCGGGCGTCGAGCAGATCGTCCAACAGCTCACCGCGGACGCGCTGTTCGGCCTCGGCGGCGGAACGCCGGGCGAGCAGCAGCAGAGAGGTGACCATGGCGGCGCGCTCCAGCGTGCGCTGGTCGACGGGGTCGAGGCCGGGATGCCCGCGCAGGACGAGGGCGCCGAGGAGTTCGCCTCCCGCGGTGACTGCGGCGATCCAGTCGTCCTCGTGCCGCACGGCGTGGCCCTCGGCACGGGAGGTCTCCAGGGCCTCGGCCGGGGTCGCGCCTGCCTCGGTGAACTGGACGGCACCGGCCAGCACCTGGGAGACGGCCGCCGCCACGTCGTGCACCCCGCCGCCGCGCAGGACGAGTTCGGCGAGCCGGTCGTGGACGTCGGAGGCGCGCTCGATGACGGCGCTGCGGTCCTGGATGATCTCGTTGGCGCGCTCCAGGCCGGCCAGGGCCGCACGCGTCTCGGTGAGCAGGTTGGCGGTGTCGATGGCGGCCGCGGCCAGGGCGGCGAAGGACCCGAGCAGGGCGATCTGCTCGCGCTCGAAGACCCGGGCGCGACGGTCCGCGGCGAACAGCACGCCGATCACGTTCGCCCCCAGCATCAGCGGGACACCGAGGATGGCCACCAGGCCCTCGTCGTGCACACCCGCATCGATGGTCATGGTGTGCCGGAAGCGGTCGTCGCGGAAGTAGTCGTCGGTGACGTACGGACGGGCCGTCTGGGCGACCAGGCCGCCGAGCCCCTCCCCCATGCCGAGGCGCAGCTGCTGGAAGCGGGCGGCGACGGAGCCCTCCGTGACCCGCATGTACGTGTCGCCGCGGACCGGGTCATTCAGACTGAGGTAGGCGACGTCTGTGCCGAGCAGGGAGCGCGCCCGCTGCACGATGGCCTGGAGGACGGCGTCGACGTCGCGCAGGCCCGCCAGGTCGTGGGCCGTCTCGAAGAGCGCCGACAGCTCCGCCTCCCGCCGACGGCGGCCCTCCAGCTCCGAGCGCACCCGCAGGGCGAGCAGTTTGGCCTGTTCGAGCGCGGCGATCCGCTCGGCGGGCAGCCCCTCGGCGCGGGCGAGCAGCACCGGCCGTTCGTAGTCCTCGGACGACGCGCCGCGGGCGAGCAGCTCCAGGAACGGCGCCTCGGCACCACCGGTCACGCCACCGGTCACGCCGGGGGCCGGCTCGGCGCGGCGCACGGCGGCCTCGGCATCGGTGACGGAGCGCTCGACCGGCTCCACGTGATCGCGGGACATGCTCACAGGATTCCTCATGACCGGGCCGGCCCGTCAGGCCTGTGGAAAACTCCGGACCGGCCGGTCGCCGGGCAGGTCAGTGCGCGGTCCAGCCGCCGTCCAGGACCAGGGAGGTGCCGGTCACGAAGGACGCCTGGGGGCCGCACAGGTAGGCGACGGCCTCGGCGACCTCCTCCGGTTCGATGAGCCGCTTGAGCGCGCTGTCCCTCAGGAGCACCTCGGCCAGGACGCGCTCCTCGGTCAGGTCGTGTGCCCGTGCCTGGTCGGCGAGCTGCTTCTCCACCAGTGGGGTGCGCACATAGGCGGGGTTCACGCAGTTGGAGGTGACGCCGTGCGGCGCGCCTTCGAGAGCGGCGGTCTTGGACAGCCCCTCGAGCCCGTGCTTGGCGGCCACGTACGCCGACTTGTAGGGCGAGGCGCGCAGTCCGTGGACCGAGGAGACGTTGATGATGCGGCCCCACCCCTGGCCGTACATGTGGGGCAGGGCGCCGCGGATGAGCCGGAACGGCGCTTCCAGCATCACCGTGAGCACGGTGTGGAAGACGTCCGGCGGAAACTCCTCCAGCGGCCGTACGAGCTGCAGCCCGGCGTTGTTGACCAGGACGTCGGTGCCGGCGGCGGCGAGTTCGGCGGCGTCGAGGTCCGTGAGGTCCAGGACGTGCGGCTCGACGACGCCCGCCAGGCCGGTGGCGCTCTCCATGAGCGCCTCCAGACCCGTCGCGTCCCGGTCGACCGCCCGCACCTTGGCCCCGGCGGCCGCCAGCCGCAGCGCGCAGGCGCGGCCGATACCGCCGGCGGCGCCTGTGACGAGGGCGGTGCGACCGTGCAGGTCGACGGAGGGGGCGAAGGGACCAGGGGCGGAGTGGGGCTTGGTCATGTCTGCGACCTTAGGCAACGCCAGAACCTCACCCCATGTGGTCAACCCCCACACTTCAGCTGGAACTCATGGAGTCGAACCATGTGGGCTCGTCCGACAGCGCCTGCTTGATCCGGAACAGCGCGAATTCGTTCAGGTCGGGCAGGGCGTCCACCGCGAACCACCCCACCTCCAGTGACTCGTCGTCGTTGACGCGGGCCTCACCGCCCACGGCACGGCAGCGGAACGTGATGTCCATGTACTGGCAGACGTCACCGTTGTCGTACGTGACCGGTTCCGGTGCGGCCTGGACGAGGACGACGCGTTCGACGACGCACCGCACGGCGGTCTCCTCGAAGACCTCCCGCACGGCGCAGACGGCCGGCTGCTCACCGGGGTCGGGAATGCCGCCGATCACCGCCCACTTGCGGGTGTCCGAGCGACGGCCCAGCAGCACGCGGCCCTCGTCGTCGAAGACGAGGGCCGTGACGCCGGGCAGCCACAGCAGATGGTGGCCGGCGACGGCGCGGAGCTCGCGGATGAAGTCAGGAGTAGCCATGGACCGACCCTAACGAGCCGGTCCGGCCTCGCCGCGCGCGTGGGGGACGCGCTCGGCGGGCGTACGGCTACACGCCACCGGCGCGCCGCCCGCGCATCCCGGCTCCGATCGCCCATCCCAGCCCGCCCGCGGCGACGAGCAGCAGGGCGATCTCGGGCAGGATGCCCAGCTTCGTGGCCGGGGTCTCCGAGGAGCGCAGCGGGACCTTCTGGACCAGGGAGTCCGCGACGAACATGCCGGTCTTCTGGGTGATCTTGCCGTCCGGCATGATGATCGCGCTGACCCCGCTGGTCACCGGAACGGTGACGGTCCGGCTGTGCTCGACGGCCCGTACGCGTGACATGGCCAGCTGCTGGTAGGTCATCTCGCTGCGGTCGAAGGTGGCGTTGTTGCTGGGCACGGAGATGATCTGCGCGCCATGGGTGACGGTGTCGCGCACGGCCCAGTCGAAGGCCGCCTCGTAGCAGGTGGCGAGGCCGACCTTGGCGTCGCCGAAGTCGAACACGCCGGGCTCACTACCCCGGCTGAAGTCCTGGCGGACCATCGAGGTCCATTCGTCGTTGATGGCGCCGATGAGCGAGCGCATCGGGAGGAACTCGCCGAACGGCTGGACCTGCCGCTTGTCGTAGGTCTGGGTCGCACCCTTCTCCGGGTCCCAGAGGATCTGCTCGTTGTAGAGCTTGCCGTCGCGCTCGACGACGCCGCCGACCGAGATGGGGGCGTCGATCGCCTCGGCCGCCTGCTCGATGACGGCGGAGGCGTCGGGGTTGGCGAAGGGGTCGATGTCGGAGGAGTTCTCGGGCCACAGCACGAAGTCGGGCTGGGCCTTTTTGCCGGCCTTGACCTCGGCGGCCAGTCGCTCCGTCTCGCGCGCGTGGTAGTCGAGGACGGCCCGGCGCTGGGAGTTGAAGTCCAGTCCGAGGCGGGGCACGTTGCCCTGGATGACGGCGACCGTCGCGGTGCCGCTCTCCGCCTTGTCGCTGACCAGCGAGCGGGCTGCCACGGCCGAAAGGACCGGGACGGCCATGCTGATCAGGGCCACAGCGGCGGCCGATCGCCGCACCGCGCGCGTACGGCGCCACCGCAGTCCGAGCCGGACGGCCTCGCCGAGACCGAACCCGCACAGGACGACCGCGAAGCCGAGCACCGGGGTGCCGCCCAGCGCGGCCAGCGGAAGGAAGACGCCGTCCGCCTGGCCGAACGCGATCTTGCCCCAGGGGAAGCCGCGGAATGGCACGCGCGCCCGTGCCGCCTCGCCGGCGATCCAGACCGCCGCCGCCCACACCGGCCAGGCAGGCAGCTTCGACACCGCGGCGACGCCCGCGCCGACCAGCGCGACGAAGACCGCCTCGATCACCACCAGCGCGATCCAGGGGCCGGGGCCCACCTCGACGCCCGTCCACACCAGCAGCGGCAGCAGGAAGCCGAGGCCGAAGAGGTATCCGAGACCGAGTCCCGCCTTCCAGCCACGGCCACGCAGCACCCAGCCGAAGAGGGCGAAGGCGGGCAGGGCCAGCCACCACAGGGTGCGTGGCGGGAAGCTGACGTAGAGGAGCACTCCGGAGAGCGCCGCGGTGGCTGCCGGGACGAGCCGCAGGAGCCGTGCGCCGCGCGCGGGCGCGGTCGGGGGCTCCTGCTGGTCCTGCCGGTCCACGGAAGTTGCGGTGACGGTCACTCGGGGAGTGTACGGCGGGTCACCTTTTGGCCGACAGTACGGTCCACGCGGCGGTCCGCGGTACCGCCCGCACGACTCGTGCCCAAACCGCCCGCCAGCCGTTACGGTGTGGCAGTGCTCCTGTCGCGTGGGGCGGCCGGGGAGGGTTTTCACGGTCCTGGCGCGACCGGGTTCGGGGGCGGTGTGGGGTCCAGGAGGATGACGTCCGCGGGCGGTGAGTCCGCTCCTGACGGGCCCGGCGAGAGACGAATCGTTTCTGACGCCGTGGGTGTGGTGGTGCTCGGGGCCTGCGCCACCTGGTCCCTGATCACCGCGGCCGTGCACGGCGGTCGTCCCGAGGGCGTCCTGCTCGCGGTGCTCGCGGTGACCGCCGGTTACGCGGCAGGCCGGATCCTCGGAGAGCTGCTGCCCGTCGCCGCCCCCTGTGCGGCGGCTGTGGCCGGGCTCTCCCTGACGCTGGCGCTGCCACGGCTCCTTCCGGGACCCGAGACCGTCACACCGCTGGGCCACGCGGGCGCCACCGCGGCGGTGCTCACCCTGTCGGCCGGCGCCGCCTGCTGTGCGGCCTGGGCCACCCCCGCGCCGGCACTGCGGCTCGGGCTGCGGCTGCTGGCCGGTGGCATGGCGGTGGCCGGTGCGGCGCTGGGTTCGGCCATCGCGATGGTGACCTGCGCCGCCGTCCTGCTGTGCTCGCTGGCCGCCGGCCGGATGCCCCACCGCGGTCGCGGCCTGGCGGGCCTGGCCCTGGCCGCCGCCGCGGTCACGGGCCTGACCTGGGCGACGGCGGGGCGCGCGCTTCCCGGCGGGCTCGCCTCCTCGGTGGAGGACCAGCTCACGCCCCGCCGGATCGAGCTGTGGCGCGACGCCCTGGACCTGGCGCGGCACGACCCGGCCCTCGGAGTGGGACCGGGTCGCTTCGCCGAGCTGAGCCCGACAGCGGTGCACACCACCCTCTCCGACGGCAAACCGCATTCCGCGCCGCTGCAGATGGCGGCGGAACAGGGCGTCGTCGGCGTGCTGCTGCTGGCCGCGGCCTTCTGCTGGATGCTGTTCGCCCTGTGGCACGCCGTACGTCCGACACCTGTCGTGCTGAGCGCGGGTGCCGCGCTGACGGGTCTGGCGGCCGTCGCCGCGGTCGGCAACGCGCTGAGCTTCACCACGGTCTCGGTCGGCGCGGGTCTTCTGGCGGGTCTGGCCACCGCCCGTCCCGTCGAACCGGCGCCGCGCCCGGCCTCCTCCCGTTCCGGCAGGACGGCTCTGCGCTCCCCCGGCGACCGTCCGGCCGCCTGAACCGCCGCCCGAGGACCTACGGTCTCTGTGTCACGTCGGGCGTGCCCTGCCGCAGCCGGGCCCTGATGACCCGCACGGCGGACTCGGCGTCGTCCACGGTGATCGTGAACGTGTGTCCGTCCCAGAGCCGCAGCACCACGCCCTCCCCGCGCCGTACGACGACCGCTGTGCCCTTCTCGGGGCGCCAGCGGTAGCCCCAGCCGCCCCAGTGCCGTGGAGTGACGTGGGGCTCGAAGTCGGCACCGGCGACATGGGACAGCGGGATGCGGCGGCGCGGCAGGCCGATGTGCCCGCAGCGCACTTCGAGGGATTCCTTGTCGAGTCTCAGGTCGACGTGGACGAAGGCGAGGGTGCCGAACAGGACGAGCATGCCCGCGGCGATGCAGCCGACCACGGACATGACGAGCGGCGCGATCGCGGACGTCCACGCGGACACGACCGCCAGTTCGATACCGAGCGCCACGCAGGCGGCCCCGACGAGCGCGAGCAGCCACTGGAAGCGGTTGGTGGCCCGCCCGTGCCACTCGTCGGGGTGCGGGGCGGCCTCCTCACGGGGGTGGTGGTCCCTCATATTCATGAGGTTACTCAGGTTTCGCTCCGCCGGTATCGTGTCGCGCAGGGTGACTGGGCCGGCCGGCCGTCGGGCGGGGAGCGGACCGCGCCCGTGCGCCCGGTGATCTCCGGTCAGCGGACGGGGCTGGTCTCCTGGAGCAGCCGGCCTTCCGCGTAGGCGAGCGCCGGCGCCGGCAGCGCGCCCTCCCGGCCGCTGAGGATGACGGTCACCGTGCCCAGGGTCTGTGCCCCGGGCTCGGGACGGGAGCCGATGCGGCGCAGCGCCTGGGCGGCCACGGCACCGGCCGATCCGTGCAGGACGAGCGGCGGCCGGCCGGCGCCCTGGACTGCGGCGCGGATGCGCTCGGCGACGAGTTCGTAATGGGTGCAGCCGAGGACGACGGTCGTCACCTCGTCGGGGGTGAGGGCGGCGGCCGCGGCGACCGCGGCGTCGATCGCCGCCTCGTCCGCGTACTCGACGGCCTCGGCGAGGCCCCAGCAGGGCACCTCGGTCACGGTGACGCCGTCGGCGAAGTCGTCGATGAGACCGCGCTGGTAGGGGCTGCCGGTGGTGGCGGGGGTGGCCCAGATCGCGACGGGGCCGCCGCCGGCCGCGGCGGGCTTGATCGCGGGGACGGTCCCGATCACCGGTATGCCCGGTTCGAGGCGGACCCGCAGGGTGGGCAGGGCGTGCACGGTCGCCGTGTTGCAGCCGATGATCAGGGCGTCGGGCCGGTGGGCGGCGGCGGCCTCCGCGACGGCGACCGCGCGCGCGGTGAGGTCCTCGGTGGTGCGCGCGCCCCAGGGCATGCCATCGGGGTCGAGGGAGAGCACGAGATCCGCGTCGGGTCGCAGGCGCCGTACCGCGGCGGTGGCCGCCAGCAGGCCGATTCCGGAGTCCATGAGCGCGATCTTCACCCCGCCACGATAGACGATGTGCTCTTGCGGCCCCGTGCGGTGGGGCAGACTGCGCGCGTGAGCGCCGTCGTGTGGATCTCCGCCGTTTCTCTCGCCGCCTGGCTGTGGCTGCTGCTCTTCCAGGGCTTCTTCTGGCGCACGGACGTCCGGCTGCCCGCTCGCGAGGAGCCCGGCGAGTGGCCTTCGGTCTGTGTGGTCGTCCCCGCGCGCGACGAGGCGGCGGTGCTGCCCGCCGGCCTGCCGTCGCTGCTCGCGCAGGACTATCCGGGACGGGCGGAGGTCTTCCTCGTCGACGACGGCAGCTCCGACGGCACCGCAGACCTCGCGCGCGAGCTGGCCCGGCGGCACGGCGGACTGCCGCTGACCGTGGACTCGCCGGGAGAGCCGCCGGCCGGCTGGACGGGGAAACTGTGGGCGGTGCGGCACGGCATCGGGCTGGCGCGCGCGCGTGAACCCGAGTACCTGCTCCTGACGGACGCCGACATCGCGCACGCTCCCGACAGCCTGCGGAAGCTGGTCGCGGCGGCCCGCACCGGGGGCTTCGACCTCGTCTCCCTGATGGCACGGCTGCGGGTGGAGAGTGTGGCGGAGCGCCTGGTCGTCCCGGCCTTCGTCTACTTCTTCGCGCAGCTCTATCCGTTCCGCCGGATCGGCCGGTCCGGGGCGCGGACGGCCGCCGCCGCGGGCGGCTGTGTCCTGTTGCGTACCGAGGCCGCGGGACGGGCCCGCGTCCCGGACTCCATCCGGCACGCGGTCATCGACGACGTGGCGCTGGCGCGGGCGGTGAAGGCGTCGGGGGGCCGCATCTGGCTGGGGCTGGCCGACGGGGTGGACAGCGTGCGCCCGTACCCGAGGCTGTACGACCTGTGGCGCATGGTCTCGCGCAGCGCCTACGCGCAACTGCGGCACCAGCCGCTGCTGCTGCTCGGCACGGTTCTGGGTCTCGCCCTGGTCTATCTGGTGCCGCCCCTTGCCCTGGTCGGCGGGCTCGCCCTCGGCAGCCCGGCCGCCGCGCTGCCAGGAGGCCTCGCGTGGCTGGTGATGACGGGGACGTACATCCCGATGCTGCGTTACTACCGTCAGCCGCTGTGGCTCGCCCCGCTGCTGCCGTTCACCGCCTTCCTCTATCTCCTGATGACGGTGGATTCCGCGGTGCAGCACTACCGGGGGCGCGGCGCGGCGTGGAAGGGCCGCACCTACGCCCGTCCGGACGCGGTGGCCGACGAGGGCTGAGCCGGCGCGTCCGGCGGCCTACTTGCGGCCCGGCGTCCAGTTCATCCCCCAGCCGTAGGCGTGGTCCACGGTCCGCTGCGGGCTCACTCCGCGCTCGGGCACCAGATAGCGGGCCTCGCGCTGGACGACGAGGTCGTCGCCGGTGCGGGTGATCAGCGCGAGTGCGCACACGGTCGACGGGACGGTGCACTCGTCCAGGGAGAAGTCGATGGCGGCGCCGAACTGCGGCTGCAGGGTCACTGTGGCGTGCAGGTCGGCGAAGGAGCGCGCGCCCTGGTAGATGGTGACGAAGACGAGGACACGCCGGAAGTCGTTCTTGTGGTCGAGGTTGACGGTGAGGTTCTCGCCGCTGGCCACGGCACCCGTGCGGTCGTCGCCGTCGAGGAGGATGTACGGCGGCTGGTGCAGGGCGCCGAAGGCGTTGCCGAGGGCCTGGACGACTCCCTTGCGTCCGTCGGCCAGCTCGAACAGGGCGCACAGGTCGAGGTCGAGGTCGTTGTGGTGCGCGACCGCCCGGCCGAGCTTGCTGCCCCACCCGGAGAACTGCTGGTGGATCTGCCAGTTGAGGTTCACGCGCAGGGCGCCCGAGGTGCCGCCCTGCTTGGTGAGCGAGACCGAGGGTGCGGCCTTGGTGAGCGTCACCTTGGAAACACATCGGCACCTGCCGACAAACGAGAAGTGCAGCTCGCGGGGAGGTGCGACAAAAAGCAA
>NZ_JARGEF010000256.1:0-11139 GCF_033794725.1 Streptomyces sp. ID05-39B
GGTGGGGTGATGGGTGGTGTGGCGTGCGCGGGCGGGGTGATGGCCGAGAACACCAGGGTCGTGGCGACCGCGATGAGACCCCCCACCCGGCGCAGACGCCGTGTCCGCGTCCGAGCCATGGTTCGAGTTCCCCTCCTCGAGTCGACGCACGACGGCGGTGCCGGGTGCGTCACCCGCAGCCTCTCGTGCGGCGTGAAGTGTCACAAGGTGGCCCGCGGGGGTGGAATCGGCCATAAAGGGGCGCACTGGGGGGCTCCAAGGCGCCGGTCAGGGCATCCGGGCGAACCGGGCCGGGCGATCCGATCGTCCGGCGCGGCGACCGGAGCGTCCGGAGGGGCGCGGGAAGCCCCGCCGAGGGCCGAAGTACGGGCCCGGCCGCGGCAGCCTCCAGCAAGTCCGGCACCGACGCCGGTACCGTCATCAAAGACGTTGACGCACACTGCCGTGCGCCACTCCTCACGCACGCCGAGGTGGAATGTGAAGGCGATCCGTCGATTCACTGTCCGACCCCTTCTCCCCGAACCCCTCCGGCCGCTCAGTGACCTCGCGCGCAATCTGCGCTGGTCATGGCATGCGGAAACCCGCGAACTCTTCCGCTCCGTCGACCCCGAACACTGGGCGGCCGCGGGCGGCGACCCCGTACGGCTGCTGGGCGGCGTACGCGCCGCACGCCTCCAGGAACTGGCCGAGGACCACCAGTTCCTGACCCGGCTGACCGCCGCGGCCGACGATCTGAACGACTACATGACCGGCGAGCGCTGGTATCAGGCGCAGTCCGCCGAGCTGCCCGCCGCCATCGCCTACTTCTCCCCGGAGTTCGGCGTCACGGCCGCCCTGCCCCAGTACTCCGGCGGTCTGGGCATCCTCGCCGGCGACCACCTGAAGGCGGCCAGTGACCTGGGCGTCCCCCTCATCGGGGTCGGGCTGCTCTACCGGCACGGCTACTTCCGCCAGACCCTCTCCCGCGAGGGCTGGCAGCAGGAGCACTATCCCGTCCTCGACCCCAACGAACTGCCGGTCAGCCAGCTCAAGGAGGACGACGGCACCCCCGCCCAGGTCTCCCTCGCCCTCCCCGGCGGAAAACAGCTCCACGCCCGCATCTGGCTGGCCCAGGTCGGCCGCGTCCCGCTGCTGATGCTCGACTCCGACGTCGAGGACAACGACGTCGGCGAACGCGGGGTGACCGACCGGCTCTACGGCGGCGGCAGCGAACACCGCCTCCTCCAGGAGATGCTGCTCGGCATAGGAGGTGTCCGGGCGGTACGCACTTACTGCCGGCTCACCGGGCACGCCCCGCCCGAGGTCTTCCACACCAACGAGGGGCACGCCGGATTCCTCGGCCTGGAGCGGATCGCCGAACTGTGCGACGGCGGACTCGACTTCGACTCGGCCCTCGAAGCGGTCCGCGCCGGGACCGTCTTCACCACCCACACCCCCGTCCCGGCCGGCATCGACCGCTTCGACCGCGAACTCGTCGCCCGGCACTTCGGTCCCGGCGCCGAACTCCCGCGCATCGACGTCGGCCGCATCCTGGGCCTCGGCATGGAGACCTATCCGGGCGGCGAGGCCAACCTCTTCAACATGGCGGTGATGGGCCTGCGCCTCGCCCAGCGCGCCAACGGCGTCTCACTCCTGCACGGCCAGGTCAGCCGGGAGATGTTCGCCGGCCTGTGGCCCGGCTTCGACGCCGAGGAAGTCCCGATCACCTCCGTCACCAACGGCGTGCACGCCCCCACCTGGGTCGCCCCCGAGGTGCTGCGCCTCGGCGCCATGCAGATCGGCGACCAGCGCGCCGAGGACGCCCTCAGCGTCGGCGGCTCCGACCGCTGGGACTCCGTCGCCGACATCGCCGACCAGGACATCTGGAACCTCCGCCGCGACCTGCGCGAACAACTCGTCATGGAGGTACGGCAGCGACTGCGGGCCTCCTGGCGGCAACGCGGCGCGGGCACGGCCGAGCTGGGCTGGATCGACGGCGTCCTCGACCCCGACGTCCTCACCATCGGATTCGCGCGCCGCGTCCCGTCGTACAAGCGGCTGACACTGATGCTCCGCGACCGCGACCGCCTGATGGACCTCCTCCTGCATCCGGACCGTCCGATCCAGATCGTGGTGGCGGGCAAGGCGCACCCGGCGGACGACGGCGGCAAGAGGCTCGTCCAGGAACTGGTGCGCTTCGCCGACGACCCGCGCGTGCGTCACCGCATCGTCTTCCTCCCCGACTACGGCATGGCGATGGCGCAGAAGCTGTACCCCGGCTGCGACATCTGGCTCAACAATCCGCTGCGCCCGCTGGAGGCCTGCGGCACCTCCGGAATGAAGGCGGCGCTCAACGGCTGCCTCAACCTCTCCGTCCTGGACGGCTGGTGGGACGAGTGGTTCAAGCCCGACTTCGGCTGGGCCATCCCCACCGCTGACGGCTCCGGCACCGACGCCGACCACCGCGACGACATCGAGGCGGCGGCGCTCTACGACCTGCTCGAACAGCGCGTCACCCCGCGCTTCTACGAGCACGGCAGGCAGGGACTGCCCGACCGCTGGATCGAGATGGTCCGCCAGACCATCACCCTCCTCGGCCCGAAGGTGCTGGCCGGCCGCATGGTCCGCGAGTACGTCGAACGCCTCTACACCCCGGCGGCCCAGGCCCACCGCGCCCTCGACCCCGACACGGCCCGCGACCTCGCCGCCTGGAAGGCGAAGGTGCGCGCCGCCTGGCGCACCGTCACCGTCGACCACGTCGAGACCTCCGCGGCCACCCCGACCGCCGAACTCGGCACGACCCTCGCCCTGCGCGTCCGCCTGCGCCTCGGCGACCTCACCCCCGACGACGTCGAGGTCCAGGCCGTCTCGGGCCGAGTCGACGCGGAGGACCGCATCACGGACGGCACGACGGCCCCCCTGAAACCGGCGGGCGGCCCCGACCTGGAAGGCCGCTGGGTCTACGAGGGCCCCCTCTCCCTCGACCGCACCGGCCCCTACGGCTACACGGTCCGCATCCTCCCGGACCATCCGCTGCTCGCCTCGGGGGCGGAGTTGGGGCTGGTGGCGGGACCTTCGGAGGAACTGGCTGAGGGGGCGGGGGTGTTGATGCGGTAGGGATGAGTACGTCGCCGGGGCTTGGGGGTGAGCCCCGGCGACGTACGGCAGGCGCACTGCGGACCATTGCGGCGCGAATGCACAGGACGCTGTGTGACGCCAGAATGCGGATATTTCGCGGCTATGCGAAGACAGCCCCGCTCACGCCGGGTGACTACACGCTGGCGTGGACGATGAACGACAACGGCGTGGCCACCTTCAGCGGCGCCGGTGTCCCGCTGGCGGCGATGAAGGTGTCCGCCGTCAACGTCCCGCCCTACCTCACCGGCGAGGCACCCGCCAGCGGCGCCGTCGTCAGCACCCTCACCCCGACGCTGTGGGCGTCCGGCGCGGACCGCGACCGCTATCCCAAGGCGTTGCAGTACCAGTTCGAGGTCTGCGAGGTGGAGGGCAAGGACACCCGCAAGAACTGCAAGACGGGCCCTCGGGTGTCCTCCCAGCAGTGGGCGGTCACCAGCGGCTGGCTGTCCTGGTCGAAGACCTACGCCTGGTACGGGTACGCCTACGACGGCAGTTCCACCTCCACGCGCCCGGGCCCGTCGCTGCTGACGACGCAGGTGCCGCAGCCCGCGATCACCAGCCACCTCGGCGGTTCCGACAGTGGACGCAGCTTCGGCGAGCGGTCCGGGAACTACGCGACCTCGGCCACGGACGCCGCGATGCCCACCGTCGGCCCCGAGCTGTCCGTGACGCGGACTTACAACTCGCAGGATCCGAGGCAGGAGAACGCCTTCGGCGCGGGCTGGGCGACGCGCTGGGACATGCGCGCCACCGCAGAGAGCACCGGCAGTGTCGTGCTCACCCTGGCCGCAGGCAACCAGGTCCGCTTCGGAAAGAACGCGGACGGCAGCTACGCCGCGCCGTCCGGCTCGGCCGGCGTCCTCAAAGCCGAGAGCGGGGGCGGCTGGACCCTGCGCGACGGGGCCGCGGCCCTCTACACCTTCAGCGCCGCCGGCCTGCTCACCAAGATCACCGATGGGCACGGCCGGGCGCAGGAACTCACCTACACCGACGGCAGGCTCACGCAAGCCAAGGACAAGCTGTCGGGCCGCACCCTGACGTTCACCTGGTCCGGCGGGCATGTGAAGGCGGCGGAGACGAACGCGTCGGCCGGTACGGGTACGGGCCTGAAGTGGGCCTACACCTACGACGGTGACCGGCTGGTAAAGGTCTGCCCGCCGCAGTCGTCGACCGCGTGCACCGTCTACACCTACGAGAGTGGCAGCCTGTACCGCAGCACGGTGCTGGATGACGGCCCGTCGGCGTACTGGCGGCTGAACGAGGCCGACGGCGAGAGCGCGGCGAGCGAGGCCGTGTCCGGCACCGGTCTGAACGAGGCCCTGTACCGCGATGTCGCGCGCGGCGCGGCGGGCGCGACGGCGGGCACCGGCAACAAGGCCGGTTCCTTCGACGGCACCGATTCCCATCTCGCCCTGCCGGACGACGCGCTCGGCTCCTCGCCGTTCGCGTCGGTGGAGCTGTGGTTCCAGACCACCAGGCCCGGCGTGCTGCTGTCCCAGGCGAACGAGCGCCTGGAGGACGTCGACCCGACGGTCAGCCAGTCCACCCCCCTGCTCTACGTGGGCACGGACGGAAAACTCCGCGGCCAGTTCTACTACCCCGGCACCACCTGGACACCGCTGACCTCCACCGGGGCGGTCAACGACGGAGCCTGGCACCACGTCGTGCTCTCCGGCGCGGGCACCGCGCAGACCCTGTACCTCGACGGCACGGCGATCGGTTCGAAGACCGGCGTCATCGACCACCTCGAACAGCGTTTCATCTACGCAGGCCTCGGCTGGACCACCGTGCCCTGGGTAGGCATCGACAAGACCGACCAGCTCGGCCACTTCACCGGCGCCATCGACGAGGTCGCCGTCTACGGCCACACCGTCGACGCGAACACGGTGGCCGACCACTACGCGGCCAGGACGGCCGTCTCCCGGATCACCAAGGTCACGCTGCCCTCGGGACGCGTCAGCGCCGAGGTGACGTACGACTTCGACACGGAGCGCGTCACTCAGGCCAGGGACGACAACGGCGGCGTGTGGAAGGTCTCCGCGCCCTCCTACTCGGCCGGTTCCGCCGCCTACAGCGACAGCGTGCGCGCCTCCGGGCCCAGCGAGTACTGGCGTCTGGGCGACCGCCGGGGCACCAACGCGGCCACCGCTCTGCCGGAAGGGTCGGACGGCACCTACGGCGACAACGTCGCCCTGGGCACGTACGGCGCCTTCGCCGCAGGTGACGACACCGCCGGCGGCCTGAACGGCGACTCCTACCTCCAGGTCGCAGACTCCTCCCTCAGCGGCACTGCCCTGTCCGCGGAACTGTGGTTCCGCACCGACAAGCCCGGCATCCTGCTGACCGAGTCCAACACCGACATCAGCGAGGACGAGGTCCCCACCCACGCCACCCCCCTGCTCTACGTGGGCACCGACGGCAAACTGCGCGGCCAGTTCTACTCGGAGACGACCACCTGGACGCCCCCGGTCTCCAAGAACACCGTCAACGACAGCCAGTGGCACCACGCCGTCCTGACCGGCAACGGCACCACCTCCGCCCTCTACGTCGACGGCGTCCTCGCCGGCCAGGTCTCCGGCACGATCACCCACCTCGACCAGAGCCGGATCTTCCTCGGCAAGGGCCGCACCGGCTCCCGATGGGCAGCCCTGGACTCCACCGACCCGTGGGGCCACTTCAGCGGCGCCCTCGACGAGGTCGCCTTCTACCCCAAGGCTCTCAACGCCGCCGAGGTCGGCGCGCACTACCGCTCCCGCACCGCCATGGTCACCGGCGACGGCCCGCACTACCGGGGCGCGGTCACCGTCGACTCCCCGGCCGGCTACTGGCGCCTGGACGAGAGCAGTGGGACCACGGCCAACAGCCCGGTCGCCGCCCTCGACGGCGACGGCACCTACACGAACGCCACCCTCGGCGCCGACGGCGTCTTCGGCACCGGCGACAACACCGCCGTCACCTTCAACGGCAACGGGTACGCCGAGATACCCGGCGCCGTCCTGCGCGGATCGACCGACCTCGCCGTCGAGTTGTGGTTCAAGACCACCAAGGCCGGCGTCCTGATCGGTGACCAGTCCGCCCCCATGGCCCTAACCGCCACCGGCACCTACGCCCCCCTGCTGTACGTGGGCACCGACGGCAAACTCAACGGCAAGTTCTACTCACCCGGCCTCGGCGCCGCGAAGGTCGCCTCCGCCGACACCGTGACCGACGACCGGTGGCACCACGCCGTCGTCACCGCCACCGGCACCGCCCAGAGCCTCTACCTCGACGGAGTCCAGGCCGCCACCCTCACCGGCGCCGTCAACCACCAGTCCAACACCCGCACCTACATCGGCGCCGGCTTCGCCAAGAACTGGCCCGCCGCCCCCGCCGAGGTCAGCTACTTCACCGGCCAGATCGACGAAGTCGCCATCTACCAGAGCGGCTTGACCGCCGACCAGGTCGCCGAGCACTACCGCTCCCGCGAACACTCCGGCACCTCCGCCCTCGCCATGACGGTCACCGTCACCGACCCGGCGGGCGCCACCACCAGCACCACCTACGACGCCCTGCGCGGCCAGCGCCGCACCGCCTCCACCGACGCCGACCGCAACGTCACCACGTACGCCTACGACACCGGCGGCTACCTCCACACCGTCACCGACCCCAACGGCCACTCCACCGTCACCGGGCACGACACCCGAGGCAACGTCGTCTCCAGCACGACCTGCCGGGACGCGGGAGCCTGCGCCACCAGCTTCTCCTCCTACTACTTCAACGCCGACGACCCGCTCGACCCGCGCAACGGCAAACCCCTGACCCAGCGGGACGCACGGTCGACCAGCGCCAAGGACAACCGCTACCGCACCGAGTTCGCCTACAACGACCTCGGCCTGCCCACCACGGTGACGCGCGCCGACTCCTCGACCGCAACCACGCTGTACACGGCGGGCACCGAGGCCGCCGTCGGCGGTGGCACGACCCCTCCGGGCCTCGTGCTGACACAGACGACTCCGGGCGGCGCCAAGACGTCGTACCGCTATTACGCGAACGGCGACCTGGCCGAAGCGACCTCACCGTCCGGACTGGTGACCTCGTACAGCTACGACGGGCTGGGCCGTAGAACAGCGGAGAAGCAGGTGTCCGACACCCTCCCCGACGGTGTGACCACCTCCTACGCCTACGACGAGGCCTCACACGTCGTCACCGAGACCGGCGCCGGGGTGCGGAACGAGATCACCGGCGTCACCCACACGCCAGTCATCACGCGCAGCTACGACGAAGACGGTCATCTGCTGTCGGAATCGACGAAGGACACCACCGGCGGTGACGCCACACGCACAGCCACCCACCACTACGACGCCCGTGGCCTGAACGACTCCGTCACCGATGCCGAGCAGCACACCACGCTGCTGGAACACGACGAACTGGGCCGTGTCACCGGCATGACCGACGCCGCGGGCACGCACTTCACCTACACGTTCACCGCGCGCGGGCAGCACGCCACGACCGTTCTGGACGACTGGACCGGCGACCCGTCCGGCGCCATCCGGGACCTGACCGTGGTCTCCAACGCCTACGACCCGGCCGGCCGACTGGCCTCCACGACAGACGCCATGGGCGCCACGACCGCGCACACCTACTACAACGACGGTCTCGCCGCCGCCACGACCGCCAAGCAGGTCACTCAGGCCGACGGCAGCCGCCACGACATCGTGCTGGAAGCCAACACCTACGATCTGGCCGGCAATCCGACCAAGCAGGTCACCGGCGGCGGCTCGGCCACGCAGACCTTCACGGTGGACGCCCTGGGCCGCACCCTCACCAGCGTCTTCGACCCGGCCGGCCTGAACCGGACCGCCACTTACGTCTACGACGCCGACAACCGGGTGAAGGAACAGACCCAGACCATCTCCGGAACCAAGAAGCTCACCACAGCGGCCGAGTACGACGCAGCCGGAAACGTCACCAGGCAGACCGTCACGGACGGCGGCAGCACGCACGTCAGCACCAGCACCTACGACGACCGTGGCCTGCCGTTGACCAGCGTCAGCCCCCGCGGCAACGTGACCGGCGCCGACCCTGCCGCGTACACGACCACGTACCGCTACGACGCGCTGGGCCGCCCGGTTCAGCAGACCGCCCCGGCGGTGCAGACGGAGGAGAACGGCGCCGCAGCCACGACGGCAAGGCCGACCACCCGCACCGGCTACAACACCTTCGGCGAAGCCACCGACACTCAGGACGCTCGCGGCAAGGTGACCCGGTCCGAGGTCGACCAACTGGGCCGGACCACCGCGGTCACCCTGCCCGACTACACCCCGCCGGGCACCACCACCGCCCTCACGGCTACCGCACGCACCACTTACACGGCGCTCGGGCAGCCGCAGACGGCGACGGACCCCCTGGGCCGCGTCACCCGCTACGCCTACGACCAGTTCGGTCAACTGACGGTCCAGACGGACCCGGCACCCGACGCCGCTGCGGCGATGGCGGCGGAAACCGACTCCGACCTGCTCAACCCTACGAGCCCGGACGGCGGAGGCGTCACCCGCTCCACGTGGACCCCCACAGGCCTTCAGCTCTCGGTCACCGACCCGATGGGGGCGCGCACCGAGGCCACGTACGACGAGCTGGGCCGCCAGTTGACGACGACCGGGATCGAGCGCTACCCCAGCCAGGCCAACCTGGTCAGCCGCTACACCTGGGACGACGCGGGCAATCAGACCGCGTCGACGACACCGGCCGGCATCAGCACGACGAGCGCGTACAACCCGGCCGGTGAGCCGAAGACGGTGACAGACCTGGCCGGAACGACCAGGTTCGGCTACGACGGCCTGGGCCGCCAGACGGAGACGACGGACCCGACCAACCGCCGAACGACCGCGGCGTACGACGCCCTCGGCGACGTGACCGCGACCACCGACTACGGCACCGGCCCGACAGCACTGCGCACGGCGAGCGCCGAGTACGACGCGGAAGGCAACCGCACGGCGGCGACTTCTGCGGGCAGCAAGGCCCGATCCACCTACGCGTTCGACGCACTGGGCCGCGTGACGACCCAGATCGAGCCGACCACCGCGACTGCATCGATCACGACGTCACTCGGCTACGACGCTGCGGGCAACCTCACCCGGCTGACGGATGGACGCGGCAACAAGACCGTCTACACCTTCAACAGTTGGGGTTTGCAAGAGTCGACGATCGAACCTTCCACGCCCGCACACCCGGACCCGGCCGACCGTACCTGGACGACCGTCTACGACAAGGCCGGCCAGGCGGTGAAGGAACTCCTGCCCGGCGGAGTGCAGCGCGAGCGCACTTACGACGGCCTGGGCCGCCTGACGAGAGAGACGGGCACAGGCGCGGAGGCCGCGACGGCGACTCGCACCCTGGAGTACGACCTGACCGGGCGCATGACGGCGGCCGGCACCGCGGACGGCCTGACCCGGAACACGTACACGTACAACGACCGGGGCCAGCTCCTGACCGCCGACGGCCCGGGAGGCACCTCCCGTTACGCCTACAACGTCGACGGCAACATGACGCAACGCACCACCACGGCAGGCACCACCGACTACGGTTACGACGCCGCGGGCCGCATCGACGCGGTGTGGGACTCGATCACCGGCAACAACGTCCTGTACGACTTCGACGCCGCCGGACGTCCGAGCGTGGAGCAGTACGCCACCAAGCCGACCGGAACCACGGCGTACACGGTCACAGCCAAACGGACGTACGGCTACGACGACCTGGGCCGCCTCAACACCGACACGGTTGACTCGGCCGACGCCACGACGACCGCGGCCACGACGACTTACGGATACGACCTCGACAACAACCTGACATCCAAGACGACGACGGGCACGGCAGGCGCCGGCACCAACGCCTATGCCTACGACTACGCGAATCGCCTGACGTCATGGACGAAGAACGGAACCACGACGCCGTACGAGTGGGACGCCGCGGGGAACCGCACGAAGGCCGGCTCGACAATGGCGACCTTCGACGCGCAGAACCGTCAGCTGACCGACGGCGCGACGACATACACCTACTCGGCACGCGGGACCCTGTCTTCGGTCAACACCGGTAGTGGGAACGCTCGTTCGCTGACCTTCGACGCCTTCGAGCGGAAGATCACCGACGGTACGACCATGCACGCGTACGACTCCCTCGACCGCGTCCAGACCACCGGCACGACGACCTTCACCTACGACGGAGGCTCCAACAACCTCACCGGTGACGGCACGACCGCCTACAACCGCACCCCCGAGGGCGCACTCCTCTCCCTCTCCACCGGCACCACCAAGCAGTGGGCCCTGACCGACCAGCACACCGACCTGGTCGCGGGACTGACAGCGGACGGCAAGTCGGTCAGCGGCTCCACGTCGTACGACCCCTTCGGCAAGGAAACGGCGACCAACGGCTCGACACCGGCGGTCGGGTACCAGTCCGGCTGGACGGACCCGGCGAACGGGGACCTCAACATGGCGGCGAGGTGGTACCAGCCGGGGACGGGATCCTTCGGGTCGCGGGATACTTGGCAACTGGACCCGAATCCATCGGTACAGAGCAATCGCTACACCTACGGCAACGCCACCCCCCTGAACTCCACCGACCCTCTAGGGCACGAGACCAGGTTCGCCACCAGGGGGACGACAACCTCACGTCCAGCGTGGCACGGCACCAACTCCGGGGGGAACCGGTACTACGGTGCCCTCGCCACATATCGGATGCTCAGGAAACGAAGCCCCATGGGATACTTCGCGGGCCGAGCGATCGAGCATTTCCTGGACCGTCCCACCATTACCATCTTCCAGCCCCGGACCACCCCGAGGGAAGAAGCAGCGGGACAGCCTGCCGGCACGTCTTGGCTCGTCCAAACTTCACCCGGCCAAACTGCCAGTCCAGGCGCTCGCCCCAGCGCGGGATCAGGATCGGGGTCTAGTGTCCTGAGTCGTTAATTCGTGTGCAGTATGCGGCGAGGGTGTCGAGGATGTCGTCTGCGGTCTTCGTCCAGACGAACGGCTTGGGGTTCTTGTT
>NZ_JARGEF010000257.1:0-11086 GCF_033794725.1 Streptomyces sp. ID05-39B
GGGTGGGGACGACCGTCTCGGGGGTGGTCGTGGTCGGCTGCGGCTCGGGGTGGTTCGTGGGTTCCGTCTGCGAAGGAATCCGTGCCGCACCCTCCGCCTCTGCGGTCCGCTCCTTGCGAGAACGGCCGAATGCGTTCCGCAGGAGAGTGAGAATGCCCATGTGCGCAACCCTTCGCGTGAGTTGATCCCGTCAATCCCTGGCCAGGACGGACACGTAAGGTTAGCGGCCCCTGGTGGTGATCTTGGGCAGGGGTGAGTGGGCGTACGGGGGATGTGTCAATACCGCCCCTCGAACGGGTGAACACCCTTGTGGCTGCCGGGGATTCACTCACCGTTCACCCGGTGTCAGCGCCTCCGCACATATGTACCCCTACCGTCACGCTCACACCAAGTGCACGCAAGGGGAGTTTAAAGGTGCGCAAGCCGCTGCCGTTGATCGGAACGCCGTCCCAGTCCCACCCGGGCGGACGCTCCGCCATGACCTGTCGTTTCCGGTGTGGTGACGCCTGCTTCCACGAGGTGCCCAACACCAGCGGCAACGAGTACGTCGGCGATGTCATCGCCGGGGCGCTCAGCCGCCGCTCGATGATGCGTGCCGCCGCCGTCGTCACCGTGGCGGGCGCCGCCGGTGCCGCCGGTGTGGCCGGGGCGCGTCCCGTCGAAGCGGCCACCGCGGATCGGGTGAAGCCGTCCAAGCCGTCCGGGGCTCGCGGGCTGCGTTACAGCAGTGTCGCGCCCAACACCCTCGACGCCGTCGTCGTCCCGGACGGATACACGCAGAACGTCGTGATCCGCTGGGGCGAGCCCATCCTGCGGGGTGCGCCGGCCTTCGACCCGGAGAAGCAGACCGCTGCCGCGCAGGCGGGCCAGTTCGGGTACAACAACGACTTCCTGGCGCTGCTGCCGCTGCCGGGCGAGCGCAACCGGCAGCTGCTCGTCGCCAACCATGAGTACACCGACGAGGTGCTCATGTTCCGTGGCTACGACGCAGCCAACCCCACCCGTGAGCAGGTGGAGATCGCCTGGGCCGCGCACGGTCTCTCCGCGGTCGTCGTCGAGGGCGACCGCAGGACCGGCAGGCTCGTCGCCGTTCCCCGGCACCACCTCAACCGGCGGGTCACCGCCACCACCGAGTTCCGGCTGACCGGCCCCGCCGCCGGGTCCGACCTGCTGAAGACCTCCGCCGACCCGACCGGCACCAAGGTCCTCGGCACGCTCAACAACTGCTCCGGCGGAACCACGCCCTGGGGCACGACCCTGCACGGCGAGGAGAACTTCAACCAGTACTTCGCCAACAGCGGCCGGCCGACGGACAAGCGGTACGGGATCGGGACCGGCGCCACCGAGCGCAAGTGGGAGCGGTTCGACAAGCGCTTCGACGTGGCCCAGGAGCCGAACGAGTCGCACCGGTTCGGGTACGTCGTCGAGTTCGACCCGTACGACCCCTCGTCCACGCCGCGCAAGCACACCGCGCTCGGCCGCTTCAAGCACGAGGCCGCGACCATCCGGCTCACGCACGACGGCCGTCCCGTCGTCTACACCGGTGACGACGAGCGTTTCGACTACTTCTACAAGTTCGTCGGCAGCAAGCGGATGCGGCACGGCAGCAGCCGCTCGGTGCGCGAGCACAACCTCTCGCTGCTCGACGAGGGCACGTTGTACGTCGCGAAGCTGACGGGTGACTCGCCCGCCATCGAGATCGACGGAACCGGCAAGCTGCCCGACGACGGCGAGTTCGACGGCAGTGGTGAGTGGATCCCGCTGGCGACCGCCACCGCGAAGGGCGCCGTCTCGCACGTCGAGGGCATGACGGCCGACGAGGTGTTCGTCTTCACGCGTCTCGCCGGTGACAAGGTCGGCGCGACGAAGATGGACCGCCCCGAGGACATCGAGCCCAACCCGGTCACCGGCAAGGTCTACGTGGCGCTCACCAACAACACCAACCGGGGGAAGGCCGGCTCCGCCGGTGCCGACGAGGCCAACCCGCGCAACGCCAACAAGCACGGGCACGTCCTGGAGCTGACCGAGCGCTGGAACCGGGCGGAGTCGACGAGGTTCTGCTGGTCGCTGTTCCTGGTGGCCGGTGACCCGGCGGACCCGTCGACGTACTTCGCGGGCTTCCCCAAGGACGCCGTCAGCCCGATCTCCTGCCCGGACAACGTGGCCTTCGACCCGCACGGCAACCTGTGGATCTCCACGGACGGCGCGCAGCTCGGCTCGCACGACGGGCTGTTCGGTGTCGCCACCCGCGGCTCGCGGCGCGGTGAGCTGAAGCAGTTCCTGACCGTGCCGACCGGTGCCGAGACCTGCGGCCCGCTCATCCAGGAGCGGCGTGTGCTGATCGCCGTGCAGCACCCGGGCGAGCTGGACGGCGCGTCCGTCGAGACGCCGAAGAGCACCTGGCCCGACGGGCCCGGCAAGCTCGTGCGCCCGGCGGTCGTGTCGGTGTGGCGCGTGGACGGCGAGGACATCGGCGTCTGAACCCCCCACGTCACCGGTGTCTACGGCTGGTGCGGTGACGCGATCGTGCGCGCCGCCGCGACCTCCTGGCGGAGGGCTTCCAGGACGCTGTCCGCCGGGCCCGTGAGGTCGGTGCGGACGGGGTAGAGGACGTCGGTGTCCCGCAGGCCCTGCGACAGCTCGCGAAGCTGGCGGGCGACGTGCGCGATCTCCGCCTCGGACGGCGGTTCGGCTCCGTGTTTCACACGGACCCGGGCCGCCGTCGTCGCGTCCACGATCCGTTCGACGGCGACGACGAGCGGCCACCAGGCGGCGGCACGGGTCCCGGTGGGCGGCGGTTCGGTCAGGGCGCGCTGGAACTCCGTACGGATGACGGACAGGTCGCGGTAGAGGCGGCGGCGCATCCGTGCGCGGGCCGGGGGGTCGGCGTGGCTGCCGAAGGCGGACTCGGCGTAGCGGGCCGTGTCGGCGACGGCGTCGGCGAGGCGGTCGCCCACGCGCGTGTGCCAGCTCTCCGGCCACAGCAGATAGCCGGTGACCAGGGCGATGGCGCAGCCGATGAGGGAGTCCACCAGGCGGGGCAGGAGCAGGGCGGTGCCCTGGTGGTTGAGGATGTCGGAGAGGAGCAGGATCACGGGGGTGATGGCCGCGGTCTGGTAGCCGTAGCCGCGTGGCGTGAGGGCGGGGATCAGCGGGGCCAGCAGCAGCATCACGGGTACGTCCCACCATCCTCGCGGGACCTGCGAGAGCACCGCCGCCGCGACGACGAGGCCGGCGACCGTGCCGAGGGCGCGCAGCAGGGCGCGGGAGAAGACGGAGCCGAAGTCGGGCTTGAGGACGAAGGTGATCGTCAGGGCGACCCAGTAGGAGCGGGGGACGGTGATGATCGACACGAGGACCTGGGCGAGGCCGATGCACAGGGCGAGGCGCAGGCCGTAGCGCCAGGACGCGGCGGACAGCAGCACGTCGTGGGCCGCGCGGGCGGCGCGGACGCGGAGCGCGGCGGGCCGGCCGAGCCGGTCGACGAGGCCCAGGGGATCGACGTCGGGGGCGGCGACGACCTCGGCGGTGTGGCGCAGGGCATGGTCGATGGCGCGGCCGGTCTCCTCGGTGGGCATGGGCAGGCGGAGGCCGACCGGCCCCGTGAAGCCGGTCTCCACGGCCTGCGCGAGATGCCGTACGGCCGCCGGAACCTCGAGTGGGAGCGGCCGGCCGGCGAGGTGGGCGGCGGGGGCGGCCTCGACGACCGGGGTGATCGCGTTCAGCTGGGCCAGCAGCCGGGTGAGTTCGGCGCTGCGGCCGTGGTGACGGGCGCGGTGGGCGAGAACCAGGTCGTAGGACTGGTTCAGGGACTGGGTGACGGCGTGGCGGGCGTCCTCGTATGCGCCGGGAGTGGTGCCGGCGGAGGCGTCGAGGAGCGTGGCGACCGTGCGGTAGGTGCCGGCGACGGCGGCGCGTTCGGGGACGCCGGAGCGCAGCGGCCAGGCCAGCAGGGCGAGGAGCAGCACGAGGAGGCCGCCGCCGGTCATCAGGACGGGGGCGAGCCACCAGGCGCCGGGCATGGGCAGGCCCGCGCCGACGACGGAGTTGAGGAGCAGCAGCAGCCCGGACACGGAGGCGACGGCGCCGATCGTCGAGATCATCCCGGAGACGAGGGCGACGGCGGTCACTGCGGTGACGGCGAGCCAGCCGTGGCCGTACACGGCCGCGCCCAGGGTGATGCCGACGGCTCCGAAGGCCTGCGGGATCGCGATGTTGAGGATGCGTATCCGGTAGGCGTCGGCGGTGTCGCCGATGACGCCGGACAGGGCGCCCATGGAGGCGAGCGCGCCGTACTCGGGCCGGCCGAGCGCCAGTCCGATCAGCAGGGGCAGCGCCATGGCGAGCGCGGCGCGGGCGACGGCGGGCCGGTTGACGGGGGCCTGCTGGGGCCGCAGGTTCCGCACCAGCCAGTCGGGAGGGGTGAGGCCGATGGGAAGCTCGCGGGGCATGCGCTCATTATGGGCGCCCGCCGCCCACCACCCGGCTTATCGGGGCTGGTGCAGGGTGACGTCGACGAGCAGCGAGCGGTGGTCGGTGCGGGGCAGGTCGAGGAAGCGGGCGCGGCTCGCGGAGAACTCCCCGGAGACGAGGACGTGATCGATCTGCGTGCCGAGGACGGGGGCCGTGCGGCTGGGCCAGCTCGGTTCCCGGGGGCTGCCCGCGAGCCGGGCGGCGTCGCGCAGCCCGGTGTCGAGGATGCGGCGGAACGCGGCGTGGTCCTGGGAGGCGTTGAAGTCCCCGGCGAGGATCAGCGGCCCGTCGCCCCGGTGGTCGTCGGCGAAGTCCCGCAGCCGGCCCAGCTCCCGCTTCCACACGGTGACCTGGCGGGGCAGCGGCGGCTTGGGGTGCGCGAGCTGGAGCCGAACGGGACGCCCGTCGACGTCGGCGACGGCACCGGGCATGCCCATCACGCCGGGCACGACCGGGGAGGGCGTCAGCGGGTACCGGCTGAGGATGACCGACCCGACGGAGGTGTCCCCCTCCACGGCCTGCCGGTACGGAAACGCTGTCCCGAGTTCGCCGCGCAGGGTGGCCTGACAGCGATACTCGCACTCGGACACGAACACCACATCGGGCTTCTCCCGCCGTACGGTGCTCACGAGGGCGTCCGTCGCCCCGCCGAACTCCACGTTGGAGGCGAGCACCCGCAGCCGGGCGACGGCGAGGCCGTCGGGTTCGTCGGCGTTGCCGTACGGCTCGATGAACCAGGCGAGCATCCCGAGCAGGACGACGCTCCACACCAGCCCCGTCCACCAGCGGGCGAGCAGCGACAGCAGCAGCCCCGTCCCGGTGGGCACGAGCAGCCAGGGCAGGAACGCGAGCAGCTGGGGAAACGGGGTCATGGCGTCGGTGTCGGCGGTGCGGCACGCGAGGACGGCACTCACCCCGGCGAACAGCAGCCCCGCGCACCACGCCCCGAACGCCCGCCCGCGCCCGCGTGGCACGTCAGCGGAACTCCCGTACGACGTCGATGGTCCCGACGATGTGCGTGTTGAACTCATCCAGCTCCTCCGCCGGTACCCACAGCTCCAGGATGGTCTCTCCCCCGGCCTGCCGCACGGGATACCGGGTGAGGAAGTCGCTCTCCACCTCGAACCGGGTGACGTAGCCGACGCCGGACGCCGGGACGTTCCAGTCGCGGGCGATGCGGATCGCGTAGTCCTCGTTCAGAACGGGATAGAAGATCGGCTGCTCGGGCAGTCTCGGTGGCCACTCCCGCCATCCGGAGGCCTCCACCAGGGCCAGCTCCTCGGGCCCGGTGGGTCGCCAGAGGGTCGTCGTTGTCGTCTTGCTCATGCGGTGACGGTAGACGGGAGGACGACCGGCGGACCAAGGGTTTGCCACCGGCCCGCCGGGTCAGCCCGCGTCCACCCGTTCCAGGAACTCGCCCAGCACCGCGTTGAATTCCTCAGGGCGCTCCAGGTTGGGCATGTGGCCGCAGTGGTCGATCACGCGCAGGACCGAGTCGGGGAGGAGGGCGTGCAGGGTCTCCGCGTCGCGGACGGGGGTGTACTCGTCGTCCGCGCCGACGACGACGAGGGCGGGGGCGGTGACCCGGCGGAGCACGGGGCGGTAGTCGGGGCGTTCGGCCCGGCCGCGCAGGGCCGCGGCGGCGCCCTCGGGCGGTGTGGACGTCATCATGCGGTGGACGTGGGCCCGGACCGCGGGCGGGGCGTGCGGGGCGACCATCTTGAGGAGGACCTCGTCGGCGTAGCCGCGCATGCCCTCGGCCAGGAGACGGTCGGCGACGGCGTTGCGGGCGGCCTTGCCGGCGGGGGTCTCGGGTTCGGCGAAGGTGTCGGCGAGGACCAGGCCCCGGACGCGGTCGCCGAGGCGGTCGTAGCACTCCATGGCGATCTGGCCGCCCATCGACAGCCCGGCCAGCACGAAGGTGTCCACCGACAGGTCGTCGAGGAGGTCCTCGATGTCCTGGGCGAACCGGGAGAGGAGGGTGGTGCCGGGGGTGACCGGGGAGGCGCCGTAGCCGCGCAGGTCGGGGGAGATGACGCGGCGGGCGGGGGCGAAGGCCTCCCGTTGTGGGGCCCACATCGTGTGGTCGAAGGGGTGGCCGTGGACGAGGACCAGGGGGATACGTCCGGCGGTATCCGAGCCTTTGTCCTCGTATGCGAGGAAGGGTGCCATGCGTCGACCCTAGGTTCACCAACTCCTCGGTGCAATAAGATCTTTGCCCTCGGTGCAATGCCGGACGGGAAGGGGAAGCCGTGAGCGACTACCGGGTCATCGCCGACCGCATCGCCGACGACATCGCGCGGGGGCGGCTCGTGCCGGGGCAGCGGCTTCCGCCCCAGCGGCGGTTCGCGCGCGCCCACCGGATCGCCCCCTCGACGGCCGGACGCGTCTACGGCGAACTCGTGCGGCGCGGACTGGTGGTGGGCGAGGTCGGCCGGGGCACCTTCGTACGGGCCGCCCCCGCCGCACCCGAGGGCCGCGCCCTGGTCGAACCGGCCACCGCCGCGCCGGTCAACCTGGAACTCAACTACCCGTGCGCGCCCGGCCAGGCGGAGCTGCTCGCGCCCGGACTCGCGCCGCTGCTGCGGGCGGACGTGCTGACCGGAGCACTGGGCACCGGCGCGGCCGACGGCACCGCCGACGCCCGAGCCGCCGCGGCCCGGCTGCTCACCGTCCCCGGCTGGCGCCCCGAACCCGCGCGGTTCCTCTTCACGGGCAACGCCCGCCAGGCCATCGCCGCCGCGCTCGCCTCCCTGGTCCGGCCGGGCGGCCGCGTCGGCGTGGAGGAGCTGACGTATCCCCTGGTCAAGGAGATCGCCGGGCGGCTGGGGATCGTGCTCGTGCCGGTCGGCGGCGACGGTGAGGGGCCGCGGCCGGACGCCCTGCGGGCCGCGCACCGCGCCGCTCCCCTCTCCGCCCTGTACGTCCAGCCGGCCCTGCACAATCCGACCTCGCTGACCTGGAGCGAGGCTCGTAGGCACGAACTCGCCGGGACGGCCGTGGACTTGGCGCTGCCCGTCGTCGAGGACCGCATCTGGTCCTTCCTCCAGCCGGACGCCACCCCGCTCGCCGCCCACGCGCCCGGCCTGACCCACGTCGTCGACGGCCTGTCCAAGCGGGTCGCGCCCGGACTGACGGCCGGCTTCCTCGTCGTACCGCCGCACCGGGTGGACGCGGTGGCCGCCGCCGTGCGGTCCGGGGGGTGGAGCGCGGGGCGGTTCGCGCTGGAGGCGGCCGTGCGATGGGCCGGGGACGGGACCGTCGACCGGCTGGTGGCGGCGAAGCGGGCGGACGCGGCCCGTCGGCAGCGGATCCTCGCGGCCCACCTGGGCGCCTTCGCCGTACGAACCGACCCGCACGCCTATTTCGCCTGGTGGGAGCTGCCCTCGTCATGGCGGGCGGACACCTTCACGGCCGCCGCCGCCGCGCACGGCATCGCCGTCACCCCCGGCACCGCCTTCGCCGTCGACCCGCACCGCACACCGGACGCGGTCAGGCTCGGCCTGGCGTCCGCGACGGAGGCGGAGTTGGTGTGGGCGTTGCGCCGGCTGGCGTGGCTGGCACGGGAGTCGGAGCCGCCCGGCGGCGGCGGACCAGGCGGCCCACCCGTACGTATCGCGTGAGCCACACCCCGGCCGCCAACGTCAGCCCCACGGCCAGCAGGAACCAGGAGGCGGTGCGCAGGGTGGCCGTGAGGGCGTCGTAGACGGCCGCCGCCGCCGGGCGGCGGGCCTGGTCGGGGAGGTCGGTGAGGGTGAGGTGGCGGGCGAGCGAGATCGCCAGGCCGAGGAACGCGCCGCCCAGTGCCGTGCCCAGGGCGGCGGCGGTGAGGGCGCGGCGGCGGCAGGCCGCGACGGCGATGCCGGTCACGGCGAGGACGACGGCGGCCAGCGGCAGCCAGAATCCGGCGAGGTCGAGCACGTGGTAGCCCTTCCGGAGGGTGGCCAGCTCGGCGGCGGGCAGCAGCGCCACGCGGGTGTGCGCGAGCGGCACCCGTTCGGCGAACGGCAGGTTGTCCGCCACCAGTTGGGCGCGCACCCGACTCGCCACCGGGGCGAGGTCGACGGTGACCTCGCGCTCGCGGTCGTCGCGCAGGGCCGACATCACGGCGGTGTGCGCGGCCTCGTTGCCCGCGTCCCACGCGGTGCGGTAGGCGTGGGTGTGGGTGAAGGAGCGCAGCGCGTCCCGTACGAAGGGGGTGATCTCGGGGTGCAGCGGGCCGCGTTCGGCGGCGGCCCTGCGCAGGAGGTCGTCGCCGACGGTGTCCACCACGGCGTCCCGTACGGCCGGGTCGGAGGCGAGCGGCGCCATCGTGGTGACGTACCGGCCGGTGTCGGTGAGGCCGTACGCCGCCCAGGCCGCCAGTGCGCCGAAGGGCATCAGGAGGCAGGACAGGGCGATCAGGACGGCCGACACGGCGGTCCGCAGGCGTCGGGACACGCCTCCAGGCAAGGACGTACGGCCCCGGCGCGCGAGCCCGGGGCGGCCAGTCGGGTGCATCCCGGCGGTCCCGGCCGTCCCGCAGGGGGCCTGGGGATTCCGTCCTCCGGTGGAGCGTTCACCCGAACGGGTGTCTCATGGACCTGGGGAGAAGGAGGCGATCATGCGCACCACTCCGGCCCTGGGGACACCCTTCAGCTTCAGCTTCTCCTGTTCGTGGAGCTTCGGCGCCACCGAGACCTCGTCGGACGGGTGGGAGCGGATCCCGCTCGCCCGGTGAGTCGAGGGATGAGGGAAGACGTGGGCCCCGGCGAGAACCGCCGGGGCCCACGCACACGTGCGGCAGGCGCAGGGAGCTACGCCGTGCGGTGTCCCTCCGCGTCCTTGTGCGTGGAGTAGCGGTAGAACATCACCGCGAAGAAGCCCGCCGCGACCGCCACCGAGACGCCGGCGGAGTACAGCACGCTCGAACCGCTCTGGTTGATGAGGAAGCCGATCGCGCAGCCGGCGAACACCGCCCACATCAGGGCGTGCACTTCGCGCCGCATGCGCGGGGCCACGGCACGGATGCCGACGTACAGCACGATGAACGCGAGCGCCGCGACGAAGCCGAACAGGACGTTCCAGCCGGTGATCGGCCCGGCGCTGCGCCGGTTCGCCGCGGCCCAGTAGCCGTAGACGAGCCCGAGCGTGACGGGCACCGCCCACTTCATGACCAGGTGGGTCCGTGCGCCGAAGACATCGGTCGCGTCGCCTGCCCGGGACGGGGCCTCGGACGGGCCTCGCGTGCCTGGTGTCCGCATGCCCGGTGTGGGTGCCGCATGAGCCATGGGAGCACTCCTCTCTCCTCGCCCCCCGGCTTCCAGGGCACACCTGGCCAGGGGCGGAGGCAAGTCGGTGGGATGCGGTTTGCGGCGTGTGCGCCGGGGCGCCGACCGGGATGCGGCCCCCGTGCGAGCGTGCTTCGCTGAAACGGTGAGCGACCGAGGGGGCCAGGGGCTGCTCGCCCGTCACCCGCGTGCCCGGGGCGGGGACGCCCTGGAGCGCCAGAAGCTGCTTCAGTTCCGCGGCCGCAGCGTCACCTGGCTGGTGCCGCTGCTGATGCTGGTGGCCATTCCCGTCGTCGACCTCAACACGGGCGGAGAGTTCCGCATCGTCTCGTGGTGCGTGTTCGTCGCCGCGATCGCCGCCGCGCTGTGCGGGGTGCGGACGACGGCCGTCTTCGCGGTGCTGGGGGTGGTCACCTACGTCGCCGCGGACACCGCCTGGCCCTACCAGTACCGGGAGGGCCCCGCCGACCTCGTCCTCGTCCTGACCGGCGGGGTCCTGTCCGTGCTGGCCGCCGCGGTCCGGGTGCGCGGCGAGCGCCGGATGCTGCATATGCGGCACATCGCCGAGACCACCCGCCGTACGGTGTTGCGCCCGCTGCCGCCCGGCTGGGGCGGGCTCGACCACGCCGCCGTCTACCTCGCCGCCGACGCCGACGCCCGGGTGGGCGGCGACTTCTACGACATCCAGCCCGGACCGCACGGCACCCGCGTCCTCCTCGGCGACGTCCAGGGCAAGGGGCTGGGCGCGGTGGAGGCGGCGGCCGCGCTGCTCGGCACCTTCCGTGAGGCCGGCTACCACGAGGCGGATCTCGCGATGGTCGGCGAACGGCTGGAGGTCCGCATGCGGCGCCACCGCGCCCACACGGTCGCCCTCGGCCGCGCCGACGGGGACCGTTTCGCCACGGCCGTGCTGCTCGGCTTCCCCGCGGAGGAACAGGGGGTGGTCGACGTCGTCCTGTTCGGCCATGAGGCGCCGCTCGCCGCCGGTCCCCACGGGGTACGGTCGCTGCCGCACGCCGGCGGACTCCCCCTCGGTCTCGCCGAACTCACCTCCGGCGAACCCCCGCCGGTGCTGCGCGCCGCCGTCGCCCCCGAGGAGACGCTGCTGCTGGTCACCGACGGCGTCACCGAGGCACGGGACGACGCCGGCGCCTTCTACCCGCTCGCCGACGACATCGCCGCCGCCCTCGCCCGCGAGCCGCGCACCGCCGAACCGGACCGCCTGGTCGCCTACGTCCGCGACGGCACCCTGCGGCACTGCGGGGGCCGTCTCATCGACGACACGACGATCTTCGCGGTACGGCGTCGGGGCGCGGGGAGCACGCGGGGCGACGGGGGCGATC